>JAZOSS010000122.1:0-35496 GCA_045657205.1 Eubacteriales bacterium | reverse complement strand
GGCGGATACGAGCCGTCAACAGTCATCGACTTTGAAATACCGAAAAAATACGGTCTTCGCCAGACGATAGCCGACACGCTCGGTATCGGAGGCATCTTCCGTGCGCTCCGCACGATCCCCGTGCTTGAGGATTTTGCAAACGATATGATGGAGGTCTGCCCCGACGCGTATTTTCTCAACTATACGAACCCGATGGCAATGCTCACGGGATATATGCTGAGATATACGGGTGTAAAAACGGTCGGTCTTTGCCACAGCGTTCAGGTATGCTCACGCATGCTGCTTGAGTTCCTTGAAATACCTGCCAAGACTCCTCTTAAAGAGAAGATAGCAGGCATAAACCATATGGGCTGGCTTCTTGAGCTTTACGACGCCGACGGAAACGATCTGTATCCCGAAATAAGACGCCGTGCCGCAGAAGCACTCAGCGAAGGTAAGTACAAAATGGCTCAGCGTGATCTTGTCCGTCTTGAATACGTACGCCGTTTCGGTTACTACTGCACCGAGTCGAGCGAGCATAACGCCGAATACAACCCCTTGTTTATAAAGAGCAAGTACCCCGAGCTTATAGAAAGATACAACATTCCGCTTGATGAATATCCGAGAAGATGTATAAATCAGATAGCCGGCTGGAAATCCGATAAGGAAAAATACTTAAACGGAGAAGTAAGCCACGTGAAAACTCACGAATACGCTGCAAGAATAATGAACTCCATTATAACCGACGAGCCGTACAAGATCGGCGGAAACGTCCTAAATAACGGACTTATCGAGAATTTGCCAAGCGAGGCGTGCGTTGAAGTACCCTGCCTTATAAGCAGTGCAGGTATCCAGCCTTGCCGCATAGGAAAGCTTCCGACAGCACTTGCGGCGATGAACATGACGAACATCAACACACAGCTTCTCACAATAGAAGCCGCCGTCACGAAGAAGAAGGATGCAATATACGCCGCCGCTATGCTTGAACCGCACACGGCAGCCGAGCTTTCAATTGACGATATCGTGAAGATGTGCGATGAGCTTATCGAAGCTCACGGAAATTATCTTCCGAAATACAATTAAAATTTATATTGGATGCCCGTTTCGGGCATCTTTTTTATCTATTATCTTTTATCTATTATCTGATTTTTCCGCCCTACGGCGTATGATGTCCGCTCCGCAAATGACACCTCATCCACCGCTATCAAGGCATATCGTAAGATATACCGGTAGTTGACTTTGTCAACTACAAGTCCCCCTTCCCCCACTGGGCAAGGCTATAGGCTCCCTCCGGGAGGGAGCTGTCATCGAAGATGACTGAGGGAGAATGCGTAAAGATGAAATTCAGTTAAACGATATCATAACATAGGGTTCATACAAACGGCGGCAGTAAGCCACCGCCCTACGAATGCGAAGCTGAAGAACAGCTTTTTATCAGCTTGCCCAGACTATTTTATTATCCGAAAACGTACCTTCGTAGGTTCTGCCCGACGGCCAGAAGTATGTACCGTTGCCGTTCAGCATATTGTTTGCGAAACTGCCGATGTAATACTCGCCGTTTTTCCAGACGTACGTGCCTTCGCCCTGGCGCACGTCGTTTATGAATTCTCCTTCGTAAACGTCGCCGTTTGCGTAGGTATACTTGCCGACTCCGTGCTTGCAGTCGTTTTCGTACTGACCTGTGTAACTGCTTCCGTCAGCCCAGGTGTACGTACCTTCACCGTGCTTTTTGTCGTTTTTATATTCTCCCTCGTAGACGCTTCCGTCAGCCCAGGTATATTTACCGAAGCCTTCGCGCCTTCCCGCAAGGAAGCTGCCTTCATACGTATCACCGACAGCGGAGGAGTAGGTATATTTACCCGTTCCCGATATTTCGTTTTCGGAGAACTCTCCTTCGTAGCTCTCGCCGCCTGCATACGTTATTCTGCCGACTCCGTGGCGTTTGAGATCCCGAAGATCTCCTACGTAAACGTCGCCGTTTGAATATTTCACGGTCTTCGATGCACCGTCAACCGTTCCTTTAAGTCCGCCCGGATAGTACGCCGTGCCGTCGTACGGCGCGCCGTTTTGATCGACCTTACCGTAAAAACGTATCTCCTCACTGCCCATTCGGTACGTTATTATTCTGTATCCCGAAATATATATCACGAGATACGCAATACCGACGACAACGAGTGCGCCTATAAGTATCGTCATTATCAGGCGGAACGTGCTGTTTTGCATTAAACGCTTTAAAGTAATGGTGTGCACCTCCAATCAAAGCCCGTTTATGAAATTATTGAGCATTGTTATAAGATCGGGCACGGCTATTATCGAAAACAGCGCAACGGCAAACGCCAATATAACTGTCATAATAAGTGCAAACCAGTGCGTGCCCTTTTTGCTGAATACGTTTTCAGCTTGAAATATGAGGTCCTCGGGGATGTAATATTTGCTTTTGAGAATGATCTGCTTTTGCGTAAGCTTATCGTCCTGCGGGAAAACAGTCTTCATAACGCGTTTGTACGTTCCGTTTTTCAAAGCTCGTTTTACGAAAACGTTTTTTGCGTATTTCGTATCTTCAAGCATCAAAGCACTTTCCTCGTTGTTCGCCTTTTCTTTTATAAGAAAACGGACGAACGAGCCGAGCACTTCTTTGAAATAAACGGACATTCCCGCACCGATAACGACGCCTATGCAGATGCACCATGCGATAGTGTGTATCGACGTTGCATATTCCGGAAAGACCAGAGATAAATAATTCATATTATTTCTTGGGTATCAGCTTTTCGACACCGCCCATATAAGGACGGAGAGCGACGGGGATATTTACCGAACCGTCTTCGTTTAAGTTGTTTTCAAGGAACGCAATGAGCATACGGGGAGGAGCTACGACGGTATTGTTGAGTGTGTGGGCAAAGTATTTGCCGTTTTCTCCGTTTACTCTTATTTTAAGGCGGCGCGCCTGTGCATCACCGAGGTTTGAACAAGAGCCGACTTCAAAATATTTCTGCTGTCTGGGACTCCACGCTTCAACGTCAAGCGATTTTACCTTCAGGTCTGCCAAGTCACCCGAGCAGCATTCGAGCGTTCTTACGGGGATATCAAGGCTTCTGAAAAGCTCAACGGTGTTCTGCCACAGCTTATCGTACCATACGGGGCTTTCCTCGGGACGGCAGATGACGATCATTTCCTGCTTTTCAAACTGGTGGATACGGTAAACGCCTCTTTCTTCTATTCCGTGTGCGCCCTTTTCCTTACGGAAGCAGGGAGAATAGCTCGTAAGTGCGTAGGGAAGCTTTGCTTCGTCGATTATCGTATCTATATATCTGCCTATCATGGAATGCTCGCTCGTGCCGATAAGATAAAGATCTTCGCCTTCGATCTTGTACATCATAGCGGACATTTCATCAAAGCTCATAACGCCCGTAACGACGTCGGAACGGATCATAAACGGAGGCACACAGTACGTGAAGCCTTTTCCGATCATAAAATCACGTGCGTAGGAGATAACTGCCGAGTGAAGTCTTGCAATATCTCCGCAAAGGTAGTAAAATCCGTTACCTGCAACGCGGCGTGCGGCATCAAGGTCGATACCGTCGAACTTTTCCATTATATCCGTGTGGTACGGTACTTCAAAGGGAGGTGTTACGGGATCACCGAATTTTTCAATTTCGACGTTACAGCTGTCGTCCTTTCCTATCGGAACGTCGTCAGCTATTATATTGGGAATACCGAGCATCACGTTATGTAATTTCTCGGAGTATTCGCTCTCAAGCTTTTCAAGCTCTGCAAGTCTGTCAGCGGCTGCCGTTACCTTCGCTTTAAGCTCCTCAGCCCCTGCCTTGTCGCCTGCCTTCATACAAGCGCCGATCTGCTTTGAGAATTTGTTTCTGTCAGCACGGAGGTCGTCCGCTTCTTTCTGGCATGCACGGCTGAGCTTGTCAAGCTCGCAAGCCTCGTCAACCAAAGGAAGCTTATGGTCCTTGAACTTCTTTTTTATGTTCTCTCTTACGAGATCGGGATTTTCTCTTATAAGTTTAATATCAATCATTTCAATATCCTTTCTTGCAGTCACAAATCAATATGTAGTATTTGCAAGTTAAAAACCGATTTCGGTACTATCCGTTGTGTTCATAGTAGTATAATATACATTTTCACATATATGTTTGTGATTTTATTAACACTTTTAAAACTTTGAAATATTTTTTATTGTTATTCGATATAAATTAGAAATTAAAGGTTTCGTTTCCAAAAATTGAAGTAAGCAACTGCTCAAGATCTTCGTTATCCTCGTAGGATATTTCGATCGTTTTCTTCTTTCCCGAACCTATATGTACGCGTCTGCCGGATATGTCGAACAGATGCTTTGTAAGTGCCTGATTGTACGACTTCGTATTTGCGTCAAGTGTTTCCGGGGTATTGTACGAATCGTTTATTTTTTTGACGAGCGACTCCGTCTGGCGCACGTTAAGGCTAAGCGAGCATACCTTTTCGGCAGTCGGCACGAGGTCGGATTTGTATTTAAGCCCCATAAGTGCCTTTGCGTGTCCCGTCGTTATGCGTCCGTCCTTGAGAAGCTGCTGTAATTCCTCGGGAAGCTCAAGCACGCGCAGGATATTGGCAATCGACGAGCGTGACTTGCCTATTCTCTGCGAAAGCTCCTCCTGAGTCATTTTATATTCTTCTATGAGGGCCTTGTAGGCGGCGGCTTCTTCTATCACGTTCAAATCCTCGCGCTGGACGTTTTCAATTATTGCCACCTCCGCGGAGGTTTTTTCATCAAGCTCCATAACAATTGCGGGAATTTCCGAAAGACCTGCCATTTTTGCCGCTCTGTATCGTCTTTCACCGACTATTATTTTGTAAAATCCGTCACCTGTCGAGCGTACGGCGATCGGCTGTATGACACCGTGCGCGGCGATCGACTGTGAAAGCTCTGCAAGGGATGAATCGCTGAATTCTTTTCTCGGCTGAGCCTTGTTGGCTTCGATATCCGATATTCTGATGACCGATACACCCGAGGCACTTTCTGCCGAGTTTGATTCAAATATCGCATCAAGCCCTCTGCCCATAGCGGGTTTCTTTGCCATTTATATCAACTCCTTATTTTATTTATACATTATATAAAATTATTATACCACTCATATGTTATTGGGGTGGGATAATGTTGTTAATAAATAATGAATTTAATCCGGGCGTAGGTGTTCTTATTTCTTATCTATCTATTATCTCTTATCTATCATCTATTATCTATTTCTGATTTTTCCCCCTTACAACAAAAAAAGCCCCGTTTTACGGAGCTTTTTAAAGGCAATTAATTAGCCGAGTTTTGCTGTGTTTATCTTGATGCCGGGGCCCATTGTGGAAGCGATGCAAACGCTCTTAAGGTACTGACCTTTAGCTGCTGCGGGCTTCGCCTTAACGATAGCGCCCATAAGTGTATCAAAGTTCTCTGTGAGCTTTTCAGCACCGAAGGAAGCCTTACCGATGGGGCAGTGGATGATGTTCGTCTTGTCAAGTCTGTACTCGATCTTACCTGCCTTAGCTTCTGTAACAGCCTTAGCAACGTCGGGAGTAACAGTACCTGCCTTGGGGTTAGGCATAAGTCCCTTAGGACCGAGAACCTTACCGAGACGGCCGATAACGCCCATCATATCGGGGGATGCGATAACAACGTCGAAATCAAACCAGTTTTCCTGTGTTATCTTTGCTACCATATCTTCAGCACCAACGAAGTCTGCACCTGCTGCCTTAGCAGCTTCTGCCTTGTCGCCGCGTGCAAAAACGAGCGTGCGAACAGTCTTACCTGTACCGTTGGGGAGAACGACAGCGCCTCTTACCTGCTGGTCTGCGTGACGGCTGTCAACGCCGAGACGTACGTGAAGCTCGATTGTTTCGTCGAACTTAGCTTTTGCTGTCTGGCATACGAGTGCAAGTGCTTCTTCTGAATCGTAAAGCTTAGACTTGTCGATGAGCTTTACGCTGTCTGTATATTTCTTACCTTTAAACATTTCGTATACCTCCCTTAGTCCTCAACCGTGATACCCATGCTGCGGGCTGTACCTGCAACCATGCTCATAGCGGCTTCGAGTGAGCCTGCTGTAAGGTCGGGCTTCTTTGTTTCTGCGATCTTCTGAACCTGTTCCTTTGTGATCTTCGCAACCTTCGTCTTGTTGGGAGTTGCGGAGCCGGATTCGATACCTGCAGCTTTCTTTATAAGAACTGCTGCGGGGGGAGTCTTCGTTATGAAGGAGAACGATCTGTCAGCGTAGATAGTGATAACTACGGGGATTATAAGACCGATATCATTCTTTGTTCTTTCGTTGAATTCTTTTGTGAATGCCGCGATGTTGACACCGTGCTGACCGAGAGCAGGACCAACAGGGGGTTGGGGAGTTGCTTTGCCTGCAGGCAGCTGCAACTTAACATAAGCCATTATTTTCTTAGCCATTTTATGTTTACCGATTCCTTTCCGTAGCAGAATATACTATAATTCTGCCCATGTGGTTGTTCGGAAGATGACAGTGAATTTTCTTCCTCCCACATTTACCGCAGTGTTCTGCGGAACGCCTTATTTCAAAGGCATAACGTCGCTTGCATCGAGTTCGATAGGCGTTTCGCGTCCGAACATAAATGCCGTAACGTTGACTTTTTTAAGGTCCGGAGAAATTTCCGTGACGACGGCAGTATTTACGCCGAAGAGCACGTCTTCTCTGATAGCGACCGTATCACCGACTGCATAGCCGAGTGAGGTGACCTTGCGTACGACGGTATCGTCGCTGTCCGAAAGGTCGATTCCCAAAGCGGTAACTTCTTCGTCCGTCAAAGCAACGGGCTTTGAGCCGGGGCCGACGAAGCCCGTAACGCCGCGTATGTTTCTTATGACGTGCCACGTAGCATCGTTCATAACCATTTTAACAAGAACGTAGCTTGGGAACATTTTTGCTTCGGATTCCTTCTGCTGTTCGCCGTCCATCTCCACAACGGTCTCAACAGGGATCCTTACGTCTGTGATAACGTCGGAAAGACCTCTGTTTTCAACGATCTTTTCGATATTATCCTTTACCTTGTTCTCATATCCCGAATAAGTGTGAGCAACATACCATTTGGGATCGAGCGAGTAATCGTCCATCATAGCGGAATTACCTCCTATTTCCGGTGTTATTATTTACCTATATCGGCAAGCAATTCAACTACTTTGGAAAAAGCAGTATCAAGCAAAAATACGAAAATGCCCACGAGGATCATTGCACCGATAACAACGAGTGTGTTGTGCAAAGTCTGCTTAGGTGTAGGCCATGTGATCTTTTTGATCTCGCCTTTGAAATCCTTGAAAACGTTAAGGATCTTTTTGCCGAGTCCGGGACCCTTTTTCTTTTCGGGCTTTTTGCTGTCAGCGTCTTTTTCTTTGACGTCGGAAACCTTTTTTTCAACTTCGCCAGCTTTGCTGTCGAGTTCTTTATTCAGCTCTTTATCAGCCATTTTTCCTCCTACGTTTCCTTATTTTGTTTCTTTGTGAAGCGTATGCTTACGGCAGAAGCGGCAGTACTTGTTAAGCTCAAGTCTGTCGGGAGTATTTTTCTTGTTCTTCTTGCTGTCATAGTTACGCTGCTTGCATTCTGAGCAGGCGAGTGTGATTTTTTCTCTCATTTCGGCACCTCCTGTTTGATTTAAAGCGCGTATGCGGAAGATGGACGCAAAAACGCTTTATGAAAGCCTCCCTCGGCGGTCTTTTACCGCAGAGGTATCACGAGTTTACCATATTTTTATTTATTTGTCAAGTTTGAAGATATCTTTTAAAAAAATAACCAAAATATTTTTACATTTTATCACATGCCGGCTGAAAGATATTTTGCAAAATATGCAAAGATGCACCGTGATTAATGGAATGTTTACAAATTGATTTTTCAAAGGGTATTGACATTGACCTTGTATAATGTTAAAATATTCTGCCGCATGATGTAAGGTCGGTAAAAAAGACGTGTCTTTACCTTACTCAGCGAGATTATTGAAAGAGAGGTGCTTTTCGTGTTTGCTATAATCGAAACAGGCGGAAAGCAGTACAAAGTATCCGAAGGAGACGTTGTTTTCATCGAAAAACTCGATGTTGAAGCAGGCTCTGAGTATACGTTTGACCGTGTGTTCGCAGTTTGCGGCGACGACGGTATCAAGGTTGGTACTCCCGTTGTTGCAGGTGCAACAGTAACTGCTACCGTTGAGAAAAACGGCAGAGGCAAGAAGATCTACGTTCTTAAGTACAAGTCCAAGAAGAACGAAAAGAAGAAGATCGGACACAGACAGGCCTATACAAAGGTTACTATCAAGTCCATCAACGCGTAAAAAAGATGACTAAGATCGTATTCTATAGATCCGGTGATATCTATTACGGCTTCCGTGAGATCGGACACAGCGGATATGAAGACGCAGGACGCGATATCGTATGTGCGGCTATATCGGCTATGACGATGCTCATTATAAATACCGTTGAAGTATCCATAGGTTCTGACGTTGAATATACTATCGACGAAAAAACGACGGATATTGAGGTTATTTGCAAGGGTGCTTTGCCGGAGTACGAGAGTGACGAAAAGAAGAATTACGCTATTTCCGCTTTGATCCAGGGGTATTTCCTCCAGCTTAACGATATGCTTGAGGACTATTACGATTATCTCGAAGTGGAAGAAACACAGAAATAATTACGGAGGAATGTGAAATGTTAAGGTTAAACCTTCAGTTTTTTGCACATAAAAAAGGTGTCGGTTCAACAAAGAACGGTCGTGACAGTGCGGCTCAGCGTCTCGGCGTTAAGAAATTTGACGGCGAAAACGTTCTGGCGGGAAATATAATCATCCGTCAGAGAGGCACAAAGGTTCATCCCGGTAACAATGTTGGCAAAGGCTCCGATGATACACTTTTTGCGCTTATTGACGGACGTGTTAAGTTTGAAAATATTGCAAAGGGCAGAAAGTGCGTAAGCGTTTACGCAAACGAAGCAAAATAAGTCTTTACAACTATATGAAAAGAGAACGGTTTCGTTCTCTTTTTTGTTTTTGTAACACGAGCAATGACAAAAGCGCCCGCCGGGTGGGGGGAAATTGATGAATGATGAATCGACACCTCATCCACCGCTAACGCGGTCCCCCTTCTCCCGCTGGAGAAGGCTGAATGTAGGGGTCGGCGCCCTCGACGACCCGTATGATGTAGGGCGGGGGAAATGAGATAATACATAAGAGATAAGAGATGAAAACGGGAGGTGTGGATAAGAAACACAGGAATGGGTTGGCATATTTGCCCAACTGAAAAACCGCTCGGTGAGCCGATTTTCTTCCAAAATAAGGCAGAAATTTTCTTTAAGATATCTTCTTGTGTGACAGCTGTGTGAAAAATGTGAAGACTGGCTGAAAAATCATCGCTTTCCCCTTGACAAATTGCGACAGAACCAATAAAATGCTGTTGGATATCTAACAAATGGGGGTAAATATGCAACACAGTGAAATAATCCTTTCGTTATTCTCGCTCGGAAAAAGCTATAACGATAAGCTCAAAAAAGAACTTAAAAAGGCCGGAATAAAAGTGGCTTACTGTAAGCTTCTTTCAGCTCTTGATGCCGAAGACGGCGGTACACAGCTCAGTCTTGTGAAGAGAACCGGACTGAAAGCGCCGACTGTAAGTATCGTTTTACGTAAAATGGAAAAAGACGGATTCGTTATAAGAAAAACCGACGAGACAGACTTGCGCCGCACGCACGTTTTTCTCACGGATAAAGGTAAAAACGCAAACAAGCTTGCCATTGACGTCATATACAGACTTCAGAAAAAAATGTTTTCAAGTATTTCCGATGATGAAATGAATACGTTTATCGGCGTTATACAAAAAATAGAAAAAGAAATTAAGTGATATATACTCCGTAATTCAAACGGAGTATATTATTTTTTATATATTTGTACTTGATTTTGCTTTTATTTATGGTATAATTAAAAGAAAATACATAAAAAGGAGCAACATAAATGAAGGGCTTTTTAAAGTTTGCATTAGTATTTTCGTTGTTATTTTGTTCTTTGACCGGGCAGGTGTTCGCCGCTGATTTCAGCGGAAACGGAACGTCCTCCTCACCTTATCTGATACAGGACGAGGACGATCTTAAAAAGCTTGCATCGAATGTAAATTCAGGCAACAGCTATTCGGGAAAATCTTTTAAACTGACTGCCGATATTGCACTCAGCGGTATGTGGCAGCCGATAGGCAGCTCGTCAAGACCGTTTTCGGGAACGTTTTACGGTGACGGCCATTCAATATCGGGCATAAGCGTTCTCGGCGGAAACGCGGGACTCTTCGGTAAGCTCAAAAATGCAACCGTAAAAGACCTTTACGTTTCAATGGGTGCCGTGTCGATAACGTACAACAGCGAAACGTACACAGGCTCCGTTGCGGGAATTGCGGAAAACTCAACTATAGACGGCTGCGTTGTCAGCGGATCTATGGCGCGTATAGCAAACAGCACGTTCGTAATGGGCGGTATCGTCGGTAAGATGACGGGCGGTACTGTTAAAAACTGCGTTTCACAAGCAAGTATGAACGTAAGCTTCGGTGCGATGATGGGTATCAAGCTCCACGTAGGCGATCTCGTCGGTGAAATGGAAAACTCTGCTGTTATAACGGATTCGGGCGTTAGCGGTAACGTATCCGTAACCGCCATAAGAGGCGGAGAAGCGTCTGCCGAGTACGACGTTTGCACAGGCGGTATTGCAGGATACGTAGGTGCAGGATGCAAAATTAAAAATTCATATTCATCGTGCAGTGCATCGTTCCAGGGACAGAACGTATTGCCGAAATCGGGAAATATGGTCGGTATGCTCGACGGTGCGCTTGAAGGCTGTTATTCCTCCTCTATGCCCTCAACGGCATCGAAGGCTGTATACGGTGAACTCGGTGAAAACGGAAGTGTTAAAAATGTCTACTACCGCCGTATTTTCGGTGCTGAAAATATCACGGGCACGGAATGCGGTACGTTTACGTCAAGCACGAGCAACGTAACACCCAACACGGGCGCATCATTTGCTTCAGCATCACTTCTTTCCCTGCTCAATAAAAATACGTCGTGCGATTGGATAGTGTCCGATTACGCAAACGGCGGATATCCCGTGCAGAAGAAAAACACGGTAAATATCAAGGTAACGACGGGTGCTAACGGTACGTCATCACCCGACGGAACGGCAGTATATCAAAAGGGTGACACGGCGATAATAACCCTTGAACCCGATGAAAACTACTCCGTCGCATCCGTAACGATCGACGGCAACGCTTCTGCGGCAGAGGAAACCGTATCAATAAGCGCACTTATGAAAGACCACGCGGTGCACGCGGAATTTTCCCCCAACGATCTCGTAATAAGAGCAAGCGCAACGGCTTACGGCACGATATCACCGTCGGGCGAGGTGCTTGTAAAAGCGGATTCAAGCATAACATTCACGATAACGGCAAACAAAGGCTGTCACATAAAAGAGATAATCGTTGACGGCAAAAGCGTGCCGATAACGACGAAATATACGTTCTCTGACGTAAACGATACGCACTACATAACGGTTTATTTTGAGGAAAACTCACCCGGCTCAAACCAGGGACCGATAAACGGCGGTGCAGGCTCCGGTACGGGCAATAATCCCGGCGGTAATAATCCGGGAACAGGAAACAACCCCGGAGGTAACAACTCCGGAATCGGCAATATCCCCGGTATCGGAGGCAATACGGGCGTAGGCGGTAACACGGGAAATACAGGAAATCCCGGGTTTGATCTCCCGGACTCCTTTGAAACGGATGAAAACGGACAGACGGTGTCCCCCGACGAAACGAACATCCCCGCAGATGAAACGGACGAAAACGGTAACGCCGTAACGGATGGAGAAACGGAAAAAGGTACGGTTTCCAAAAAGCCTTCACAGACAGCACCCGTAAGAGATGAAGAACCGAAGGAAAACGACAACAGCAAAATACTCTTTATTGCAGGCGGTGCGCTTGCGGGACTTTTGCTTATAGTCGGTATAGTGGTTGCTGTAAAGCGTGCAAGATCGTAAAATTTGATACATAGGAGAACGAATATGAAAAAAATACTTTCATTTATACTTTCCGCAGCAGCAGTTCTGACACTTGCTTCATGCTCGGGAAACGATGCGGACACAAATGCGGACTCGGCGGCGTCAAACGATACGCAGGTATCTGGACAGACAACGGAAGAAAATACGGATGATACGACGGCAAACGTGTCGTCAAAAGACCTCCTTTCGGTGCTTACGGCGATGGTCGAAAACGCACCTGAGAGCATCGTTTACGACAATGCGGAAAAACCGCTGTCGGCAATAAACTTCATATCGTGCTTCGGCGGTGAGGTCGAATTTGACGATAATTTTGAACCGATATACCCGGCTGTTATGAACAAGGTAGAAGAGTACGCTTTCTGTATGCCGACGGGAAAATCACCTATCGAGATCGACGTTTTCAAAGTGAAGGAAGGCGAAGACGTAAAGGATATACAGACACTCTGTGCTGACCGTATACAGAAAATAAAGGATTCGGATATAAAGGTGTACGACCAGGAAGGACTTTGCGATAAGGTATTCCCCCTTATGACCGTCTATACCTCGGGCAGATACGTTATAATGATAAGCGTCGAAAACCCCGAAGAGGTAAAACTGACAGCAGATGCACTGCTGATGCAGAAATAATAAATAAACGAGGTATGCTTCTCTCTGCATTCTTAGCGTAGAAAGGACAGTCACAAAACTTCGGCAGAGGAATTGTTTTCTCTGCCGATTTGTGTTATAATGGGGTTAGTGAAAAGCCTCCCTCCGAGAGGGAGGGGGACCGCGTTAGCGGTGGAAGGAGCCTGCGTGACTTTAGGTTTGAACTAACTTCATTGTAGCGCACCCTCCCTCAGTCAACTTCGCTGACAGCTCCCTCCCGGAGGGAGCCTATTGAAGCGTTCGTACAACTTTAGGGGTATGTGCTTTGCCCAATGCCTTTGTAATACAAAGGCGAAACTGGTGATAAATAGAACGATAAATAGTAATTTGACGAGGTGATATTCTGTGGAAAAAGATATTTTAAATAAACTAAAAATGAACAGTAGGGACGAGGCTGTTCGTTTCTTAAAGAGTCTTTGGAGTGAAAACCCTCAACCTTGCCCATTGTGCGGTGGGAAATTAGATTTTCTCCATAAAAAAGCAAAAAAAAGCAACTGTGATTGGATTTGTACCATTTGCAGTGAAAGATATGATACTATCAAAATATTAAAACAGTTAAACAATGAGTAAATTCCAATTTATCGAATAGCAAACCCCGACAGATTGTAAAAAATCTGTCGGGGTGAATTATTGTATAACGAAAACCACCCGCTGAGCGGGTGGTTCAGTATAGGCTTTTGCCGCCAGGCAATCCCGCCGCAGCGGTGTCAGAGAAGCTGACTGAGGGGTTGTTTGAGAGCATTTTTTACAATCCCTCCGTCACGGCAAGCCGTGCCACCTCCCACGGCACTTGGGAGGCGAAATAGCAGCCACATCTGTGGCGGTAGGGCGAGTTTGCAAATGTCTCAGTGGGCTTTCAGCCCCGCCAGTAACATGCCCTTATAGGGTTGAGCAAGCCACCGAATTCGCCGGTGGTTATGACTTTCATTACAGATTACAAATATTAATTATTTTCTTTTTCTTTCGTATAGCTGTTTTAAGTGTCCTATACGCCCCTCCGTAACTATGTTCAACATACGCTATTATAAGATCAGCTTTTTCCACCATCCATTCATTCCTTTTTAAAATAGCTAATTTCGGATGTACGTTTTCAAGCGGAGGGTATACATATGTATCGTATAAAGCACCTTTCTGCATTTCTTTGATTTTTATTTGATTGGAACGGTTAATATATGGCGTAACGTAGACCACCTCAAGATAACTGTATTCCTTTTTTAACTCTCTGCACGCACAAGCACAAATGCTGTCAAAATCACCGTACCCACCTATATAGCAAGTTACGGTTTCGTTATTTGATATGTTGTTTTTTATTTGTTCTTTTACAGTTTTTTTGACGTAATCATGCGAAAAAACAGATGAATGACCTGCAAACGTTATTATCATTTTATACCTCTTTTTATGGAATACCACGATTTATATATAAGTATTATACAAAGTTAAAAATGTTTTGTCAATATCGTGGAACTCCGTGAGAGAAAAAAATCATATTTACCTATAATAATTGCGGAACTCCGTAAAACAGGTAGGATATGATAATGAAATTAAACGAAGCTATTGTAAAACGAATTGAAGAAATATGCACAGAGCAAAACAGCAACGTGTGCGATATTTGTTTAAAAGGCGGTATGTCGCCTTCGGCGATCTACGATCTTGTAAAAGGAAGAACAAAATGCTCGAAAGTCATAACCGTAAAGCGGTTTTGCGAAGGAGCAAAGATAACCTTATCTGAATTTTTTGATAAGGACTATTTTAACGAAATTGAAGATTAAATAAAAAAGAGGCTCACAAACGGAAGCATCCGTTTGAGAGCCTTGTTTTAATAAATATTAAAGAGAATAGATCTTTTCAGCGTCAAGGAGCTTGATGCCTGCGTTTGTCAAAAGCTTAGAAGCAAGCTCGGGAGATGACGTGCTGATGATAACGCACGCGGCTTTTTCACTTCCGGGGGTGAGAAATGCGTACATATAGTCAATGCTTACGCCCGCGCACGCAAGGAACTGCATAGCCTCCGAGAAGCTTCCCGGACGGTCCTCGATCTGTATTGCAATAACGTCCGTGACAGCCGTCATAAGTCCTGCTTTTTTGCAGACCTCGAACGCTTCCTCGGGCTTGTTTACTATAAGTCTGAGAATACCGAAATCCGTCGTATCCGCAATAGACAGAGCACGTATATCAATACCCGCACCTGCTAAAATACGTGTTATTTCAGCGATCCTTCCCGACTTGTTTTCCATAAATATTGAAAGCTGTTTTACGTACATAAGATCCTCCATATATAAATTTCGAGGTGTGAATTGTTATTGTGCGATCATGCCGAATAAGGCTTTACACCGTTATTTTGCAAGGGAATAGCCGTCGGAAAACGCCTTGATGTTCGTTTCTTTCGTTTTTTCGGGGACTGTATCGGTGATCGTTTTTATCCACACTTCCTTGTCGATATGCAAAAACTTTGCCGCCATACCGAGAAGCACCATATTTACCGCTTTTGCCGAGCCTGCTTTTTCCGCAATCTCAAGTGCGTCGGCGCTTATCGTCTTAACGCCCGTTTTTTCTATCTTTTCAAGGATATTTTCGGGATACTGTGCCTTGCCCATTATTACCGTCATAGGATCTATTTTCTGTGTATTTGTGATTATTATGCCGTCGGGCTTGAGGTAGGATATCCAGCGTGCCGCTTCAAGCTGTTCAAACGATATGAGAATATCAGCCTCACCCTTTTCGATAACGGGAGAAAATACCTTTTCTCCGTATCTTACGTACGTAACGACAGAACCGCCTCTTTGCGACATTCCGTGTACTTCGCTTACCTTTACGTCATAATCAAGACCCGTGAAAACTGCGCCCATTATTTTTGAAGCCAGAAGCGTTCCCTGTCCTCCGACGCCTACGATGAGTATATTTTTTACCATGACCGTTACTTCCTTTCCTTATTTCTCGATAGCACCGAGCTTGCAAGCGTACGTACATACACCGCAGCCAAGACACTGATTACGGTCTATAACGGCGCGCATCTTGCCGTCGTCGCATTTTTTAAGCGAGATAGCGGGGCATCCGCACGTAAGGCAGACCTTACATCCGATACACTTATCAGCGTTTACTTTGAGTGCGGCAGGGTGCTTTATACCCTTCAAAAGCGCACAGGGACGGCGGGAAATGATGAGTGAAGGCTCGTCTGCGTTCATTTCCTCATCAACGACACGGCGCACCTGCTCAACGTCGAACGGATCGACGACGGATATTCTCTTGATACCGATAGCTTTTGCAAGCTCTTCGATATTTACAGCCGACGTGGGATCGCCCTTTATCGTAAAGCCGTTTGCAGGGTTGTTCTGGTGGCCCGTCATACCCGTGATGGAGTTATCGAGCACGACTACCGTGGAAAATCCCTTATTGTAAACTATATCAATAAGTCCCGTAATACCCGAATGGATGAACGTGGAGTCGCCTATTACCGCAAGCGATCTTTTGCTTTCTTCGCCTCTCATCTTATTGAAGCCGTGAAGAGCCGATATCGACGCACCCATACAGATGCAGGCATCAACAGAGGAAAGAGGAGCAGCGGCACCGAGTGTATAACAGCCGATATCACCGCTTACGTACGGCTTATACTTGTTTATCGCGTAGTAGAAGCCTCTGTGAGGACATCCTGCACACAAAACGGGCGGACGCTGGGGGATCTCCTCGGGGAACGTGATACATTCAGCTTCAAATCCGTCAACTGCTTTCTTGACGGTTGCCTGTGAAAATTCACCGAGAAGGGAGAATATTTCCTTACCGATGACCTTTATGCCGTTTTTAAGGCAGTGCGTTTCGATAACGTCGTCAAGCTCCTCAACGACGTAGAGAACATCAACGTTCTTTGCAAATTCTTTTATTATCTCAACGGGGAGAGGGTTTACCATACCGAGCTTGAGATAGCTTGCATCGTCCCCGAACGCTTCGCGTGCGTAGTTGTAAGTCGTTCCCGCACAGATGAAGCCTCTTTTTTTGTTGTAGTATTCCGTTTTGTTGATCTCACAGCTTTCAGCCCACTGAGCCATTTCCGCCATTCTTTTTTCAACGTATACGTGACGGGGGCGCGCCATAGCGGGCATCATTACGTTTTTGGAGGGATCTTTTTTATATTCTTTAAGCTCAAGCTCCGTTCTTTCGCCAAGCTCGACGAGTGAGCGTGAGTGGGATATTCTCGTTGAAAGACGCAAAAGCACGGGCGTGTCGTATTTTTCGGAAAGCTCGTAGGCTAAAACCGTGAAGTCACGGCATTCTGCGGCATCAGACGGTTCAAGCATCGGAACCTTTGAGCCTATTGCGTGACGGCGGGAGTCCTGCTCGTTCTGGGATGAATGCATACCGGGGTCGTCTGCAACAGCGCATACAAAGCCGCCGCCGACACCTATGTAGGACATCGTGTAAAGCGGGTCTGCCGCGACATTAAGACCGACGTGCTTCATAGCGCAGAAGCTGCGTCCTCCGCCTATTGATGCACCCGACGCAACTTCAAAAGCTACTTTTTCGTTAGGTGCCCATTCGCTGTATATTTCGTCGTACTTTGCGACGAATTCCGTTATTTCCGTGCTGGGTGTGCCGGGGTATGACGATACGACCTTTACACCTGCTTCGTAAAGACCTCGTGCAACAGCTTCGTTGCCCAAAAGTAATTTTTTCATAATACAAAACCTTTCTGTTTTGGTGTTAATAATGTTATTTGTGTTGTGATTTTATTTTACGTTTCTCAGATCAATAACTCTTTTTGCCTTGCCGACAAATCTTTCAATGCTCTTCGGTTCAACGAGCGTTACCTTTATTTCGATACCGAGAATTGATTTTATCTTGTCGTGGACTTTTTTCTGGAGTGCTTCAAGCTCACCGTAGCGTGCAAGAAGCGATGCGTCTATTATCTCGACTCTTACTTCAAGGCTGTCGGCATAGCCTTCACGTCTTACAACGAGCTGGTAATGAGGAGATATCTGCGAAATGCCTATAAGTGCGCTTTCTATCTGCGTCGGGAAGATGTTTACGCCTCTTATCTTGAGCATATCGTCGCTTCTGCCGATTATCTTGCTCATACGCGCGGAGGTTCTTCCGCAAGCACAAGGCTCGTAATTTATATTTGTTATATCCTTCGTTCTGTAACGGAGCATCGGAATACCCTTTTTCGTGAGGTTCGTCACGACAAGCTCACCTGTTGAGCCTTTGGGGAGGACCTCACCCGTTTCCGAGTCGATTATTTCGCACAGGAAGTGGTCTTCTGATATGTGAAGTCCGCTTCTGAATAAACATTCGCCCGACATACCGGGGCCGTTAAGCTCACTCATACCGTAGTTGTCGGTTGCAAAAAATCCGTTGCCCCATTTCTGCTCTATCTCCATACGCATTTCGGGCGTTGAACCTTCGCTGCCCAGAAGTCCGAGCTTGAGTGCGTATTCACTCATAGGAAATTCCGCCGAATGTTCTCTTGCCGCTTCTGCAAGATACATACAGTAAGAGGGCGTTGCAACTATCGTGTCCGTTTTGAAGTCACGCATAAATTTAAGCTGTTTTTCGGTGTTGCCGGAGGAGGTCGGAACGACTGTCGCGCCTATTCTTTCAAGACCGTAGTGAAGGCCGAGCGCACCTGTGAACATACCGTAGCCGAAGCATATCTGAACGATGCTTTCATCCGTCGCACCTGCGGCAACGACAAGACGCGCCACCTGCTCGGACCAGTTATCAAGGTCCTCTTTCGTATATCCTACGACCGTGGGGTTACCCGTTGTGCCTGATGATGCGTGTATTCTTACGATCTCTTTAAGCGGTACGGAAAACATACCGAAGGGGTACGTGTCGCGAAGATCCGTTTTGTTTGTGAAGGGTATGTATTTGATATCCGACAGCGTTTTTATCTTTTCTGCCGTAACGCCCGCCTTTTCGAGTCTTTCGTGATAGAACGGGACGTTTTTATCACAGTAATCCACCATTGCTTTAAGTCTTTCAAGCTGGAGGGCTTCCATATCGGAGCGTTTCATACACTCCATATCTCTGTTGTAAATGTTTGTTTTCATTATCTTGTCCTTGTTTACAGTTATTCGGATATTTCCGTCAGATAAAAATCATCGTTTGTTTCTTCCGTTTTCTTTACGGAATTGTATATTTTCGTTCCTATATAGCAAAGCGGGAACGATACAGCCATCGCAAGGCAGGCAAAGTGCGGACCCAGTGACGAAAGCTGTCCTAAAGGAGTTTGGGCGGATATTCCGCCGAGCTTGCACACAAGCGGAGGCAGAGCCGTTATAAATCCGCCTATTATACCGACCCATGCACCGGCTCTGTTTATCTTCTTCCAATAGAGGGAAAGAATGTACGGAGCCATAAACGAGCCTGAGATAATACCCCAGGAATACGACATCATAACGAGTATCGGTGTGTTGGGTGTTATGGCGATGACGAACGAAAGCAGGATGAAAAGCACGGATACGATCTTGCAGACAACGCCTGCCCTTTCGCCCGTTGCCTTTTTCATACAGACGGGAACTATAAAGTCCATCGTGAGCGTTGTTGATGCCGTTATCGTGATAGACGCAAGAGTTGATACCGATGCCGAGATAAGAAGCACGAGTATTATACCGAGAAGTATCGTCGGCACTTTTGAGATAACGAGCATATTGGGAATGATGTTATCGTATACACCGTCTGCAAACGCATCGGGGAAAAGACGTGACAGCGAGCCTATAAAGTAACCGCCGCCCGCTATTACAAGGCAGAAAAGCGTTGATATTACAGTACCGCGTTTGACCTCTGCTCTGTCCTTTATGCCGTAGTATTTATGTATCATCTGAGGAAGTCCCCACGTACCGAACGACGTCATAAGGACCGTTGCCCACAGACTGATATGGTCTTTTGATGAAAGCGAAAGGTCCTTCGTTGCGTTTGCGATATTTTCCATACCGCCGATGATGCCGCCGACTTCTTCCGTTCTCATTATGACGATTATGAGGGCGATAACGCCGCCGACCATAATGAAGCCTTGCAAAAAGTCAGCTTTAAGCGTTGCCATATATCCGCCGAGCACGACGAGCACTGCCGCAACGCAGGCAATTATTATACAGCACAGCATTTCGTCAACACCGAGAAGAATACTGCAAACACTCGTAAGACCTTTGTAAACGGATGCCGAATACGGTATAAGGAATATGAACGTAACGAATACGCAAAATTGCTTCATTACCTTGTCGGAAAAGCGTTTTTCAAAAAACTG
Organism: Eubacteriales bacterium; assembly: GCA_045657205.1. Lineage (GTDB taxonomy): Bacteria > Bacillota > Clostridia > Oscillospirales > CAG-272 > RGIG7213. The sequence goes on along the minus strand of JAZOSS010000122.1, from coordinate 15,564 downwards.
AGGCATTGAGCGTATATCGTGCCGTCTTGTTATATCTCTCGTTCTGTTTGCAAGAACGAGCCAGGCAAAAAGCGCACCGAATATAGCGTTGCCAATTCCGGGAAGTACGCCCCAAAGACCGTAGTTCCAGCCCGTCGTACCTGCGTAACCGATGAACATAACTGCCGAAAAATATGCCGTTCCGTATGAAAAAGCCGAAAGCCACGCGCTTGCGTTTCTTTTTCCCACTGCAAAATCATTTGCGTTCTTTGCGTTTCTGCTTGAAAGCACGCTGACGATAAGCATTACCGCAAGATATACGGATATAGTGCCGTATATTATCACTTCTTTTGAGCCCATGATAAGATGTCCTTTTCGTTAATTATTTCAGTCCCTTTTTCTTTCGGGTAAAACAGCAATGTTTTTAGTACCGAGGATGTACATTATAAACGTCGCAAAGATGCTTATAAACGGTGTTATCGTATAGGTGAAGGGATTCTGGTTGAGATCCGTTCCGTTTATTACGATACTCTTGAAAATACCGAGATACATTGCCTGAAGCATACGCAGAATGGCGTTTGCAATCGTGAAAAGCGTATTTTCGCCGATAAAATGACCGATTATTACGATGATACCGAAAACGAAGTTCGGTACGTTTGCCAACAGCGACATATAAATGGGCTTTGCGTAATTTATCTTTACGTGAGCCACGTCACGGCGTATTCTGTCGTTGCCGCCTATTTCCCATATAAAATCGTAAATTATGAAGATGTAAAGCAGTACGCCGAGAATACTTGCGCCTACCATCAGAACGGGTGAGTTCATAGTAGCCATAGACGTAACAAGACCGTAAACAGCCATAGCGAACTGAGCCAAAAACAGCTTTACCGAATCATAAAAATTAGACTTGAAAAATGACATAGTTCTCCCCTATTATATAATATACTCTACATTATACTATACGCGCTGAAAATATTACACCGTTATTATTTAATATTTTTTTAACAATTTAAAGGATAACCGTCGCGTGAAGAATTGAAACGTAGACACCTCATCCCATAATATCACGCCGACGAAGTCGGCATATCACGAACCGTCAGGTTCCATATCACTTTCGCGAAGCGAAAATATCACGCCGACAAAGTCGGCATATAAAAAATGTCCGTATCAACGCAAGGCGGGCAAAAATGAGATAATAGATAATAGATAATAGATAATAGATAAGAGATGATAGATAAGAGATGTAGAGGCGATTATCGATCGCCCGCTTATACGCAGGGCAAAGGCTTGGGCTTGGTTTCCTCCGGGATGGGAGATTGAGGGAGAATGCGTAACGATAAAATTCAGTAAAATGATATCGTAACGCAGGCTCCTTCCACCACTCCGCGGTCCGAAAACGTAAAACAATACCCGGCAGAGGTTATCCTTTTGCCGGGTTATCGTATATCTGAACACAACCGTTTACTTTTGATTTTTTACAAGATGCTCCATAGCCTCAAGGTATCCGTCAAAGCCTTTTCCCGCTATTGTGAGTATGCAGGCGCAGGATGTGTAGGAGTGACGTCTGAATTCCTCTCTGCTGTTTATATCCGATATATGAACCTCAACCGTCGGAATTCCCACGGCTTTGAGTGCATCGGGAATTGCAACGCTCGTGTGCGTATATGCGGCGGGATTTATGACGATGCCGTCAAAAACACCGTACGCTTTTTGTATTTCATCAACTATACAGCCCTCGTGGTTTGATTGGTAGACGGAAACTTCAACACAAAGCCCCTCTGCCTTTTTTTCTATCATTTTTACAAGCGTTTCGTAATTTTGCTTGCCGTATATATCAGGCTCTCTTATGCCGAGCATATTGAGATTCGGACCGTTTATTATAAGTAATTTCATCTTGTTTTCTCCTTGTTTTGTCAGTTCGTATTTTATCACAGCAAATCATTCGTGTCAAGACGCGATATGATAGCACCGTGTATTTTTTAGAAAAAAATCATACCGTTTTCACAGTACAATCATAAAAGACGATTATAATTACACCGTAAAACAAATATCCGTTTTTGACAAGGAGAATATATGAAAAGATTTTTGTCACTTCTTACAGCACTGTGTACCGTACTGATGTTTTGTTCCTGCGGTGATGATGATACTGACTCGTCGGTGTTTTTTGACGATGATATTATTATCGGTGAGGATATGTCGCAGGATATGACCGAGGGTACTATCGAACACGGTGAGCATACGCAAGATACCTTCGACGTTGACGGTATAATAAACGGCTATCTTACGGACGGCACGGTATCTCAAGGTGAAACGGACTCGCCCGGATACGAAGCTACGGAGGACGGAATACGCTTGCTTTCCGATCATATCGAATGTGATGATGACGGCGTTACCGTAAACAAAACGGCCGTAACGATTACAAAAGCGGGAGAGTACCGCGTTTCGGGAACGCTTGAAAACGGCAGTATCACAGTCGATACGCCGGACGATGCAAAAGTAACGCTCGTTTTGAACGGTGCGTTTATAACGTGTACGGATTCCGCGCCGATATTTGTAAAAAACTGCGATAAATTCACTCTGACACTTGCGGAAAATACGTCGAATAAGCTCACAGACGGTACGGAATACTCATACGACACAACGGGGGACAACGAACCGAACGCTGCCGTTTTTTCAAAGGACGATATGACGGTAAACGGCAAAGGCTCCCTTGTCGTTCTGGCAAACTATAACAACGGAATAACGTCCAAAAACGACCTTGTGATAAACGATGCGACCGTGACCGTCGTATCACCTCACGACGGTATAAGAGGGAAGGATTCGGTGACTGTAAACGGAGGTACCGTCAACGTGCAGGCAGGCGGTGACGGAATAAAATCGAATAACGAAACGGAAGAAAATAAAGGATATATCACGATAAACGGCGGTACTTTGAATATAAGTGCGGCAGAGGACGGAATACAGGCGGTAAATACGCTGACGGTAAACGGCGGCTCTTTTCTTATAAAAACGGGGCAAGGCTCGTCAAATGCATGGGGCGGGGTGTCGGATGCAAGTGCAAAGGCACTTAAATCGGATGCGTCGATAGTTATTTCGGGCGGCGCGTTTTCAATAGATTCAAACGATGACTCCGTTCATTCAAATGGCGACGTTATAATAACGGGCGGAAATATAAAAGCGTCCTCGGGTGACGACGGCATACACGCCGAGCAAAGGCTTGAAATATCGGGCGGTACGGTGACGCTTTCAAAATCCTACGAAGGACTTGAAGCAGTCGATATTATCATTTCGGGCGGTAATACGAATATAACTGCATCAGACGACGGAATAAACGGTGCAGGCGGAAACGACTCGTCATCCGCAGGACGTCCCGGCGGCTGGGGCGGTGCATCAAACGCCTCGGTTACGGTTTCGGGCGGATATCTTTATATAAACGCTTCCGGTGACGGACTTGACTCAAACGGAAGCTTTACGATGACGGGCGGTACTGTTATCGTTGACGGACCGACGAATAACGGCAACGGCCCCGTTGACTACGCTTCCTCGTTTACGGTAAACGGAGGAACGCTTATTGCCGTCGGTTCGTCGGGGATGATGCAGAACGCAAGCGCATCCTCACAGCAGTGCTGTGTCCTTGTTTATCTTTCGGGTAACGGAGGCGGTACGTTCAATATTTCATCGTCAAGCGGAGAAAACGTCGTAACGTATAAGCCTGCAAAAGCGTATTCCTGCGCGCTTATATCGACACCCAAGCTCGCTAAGGATGAAACGTATACCGTGTCTTTGGGCGGAAATTGTACGGGAAATGAAATTGACGGACTTTACAAAAGCGGTACGTATTCGGGCGGAAGTGCCGTTTTAACCTTTACACAGTCGTCAAACGTCACGCAAACAGGCACACCCACGGGCGGAATGGGCGGAGGTATGCGCCCCGACAGACCCGGAGGCGGTATGCGCCCTCGATGATCTGTATAACTCTATTCGCCGCAGGCGAATAGAATATCACGCTGACGAAGTCAGCATATCACGAACCGTCAGGTTCCATATCACTTTCGCGAAGCGAAAATATCACGCCGACGAAGTCGGCATATAAAAAAGCTCTGTATCAACGCAAGGCGGGCAAAAATGAGATAATAGATAAGAGATGTAGAGGCGATTATCGATCGCCCGCTCGAAAAATGACGGATAAAATAATAAATAAGAAATTGCAGAGATCGACGTTCCCGGCGACTCATTTATATATTTTTAAAATTCACAAAATATATTTCCGTAGGAAATATGTGCCATTTGCCTGCAGGCAGCCCGTTGCGGGCTGTGGGTGGGTGCAGGCGGAAGTAACCTTCCACCGCATGGCACTTTCGGTGTAAATCTTGAAAAATCCTCGCTGCAAGGTATGTGGATGGAGATAATAGATAATGTAGGGGCGATTATCGATCGCCCGCTTATACGCAGGGAAAAGGCTTGCTTTCGCGTTTCTTCACAGGCAACTGAACTTTTTCTCGTTTGCAAGATCCGACGATTTTCATTACACAAAAAAACCGCAGAAGATTGGGTGATGTCCTTATCGGAGAAATAAAAAAGGGTATGGGCATATCCAGAGGCATTTGTTAAACAAATGCGAAACTGGCGATAAAAACAGAAGAGAGAGTAACGCGGAAACAAAATTCCGTGAAGCTCTCTCTTCTCTGCTTTATATGTGAGTGATATTCTTTGCTACGCAAAGAGTGATATTGCCCTTCGGGCAGTGATATTGTTCGGCTATGCCTTCCAGTGATATTCTATTCGCCTTAAAACTTGCGAAGCAAATATCACTCAGCGACAGCCGAATATCACTGCGCAGCAATAGAACTCGCCGCAGGCGAATAGAACTGGCGTGATACTCCGTTAAGAGTATCACGCCATGATCTGCGGTTTCTTTTATCAGTAGATAATATTCTCAATTTTTTTTAATTTGCTTTTTCGTAAGGAAGGTCGTCGGGAATGAAGACCTCTTTTATATCCGCGCCGACTGCTCTGAGCTTGCCGACGATATCGTCGTATCCTCTCTTTATGTGATATATATCGTCTATCACAGTCCTTCCGGGTGCGACAAGACCGGCGATTATCACAGCGGCACCTGCACGGAGATCGACCGCTCTTACAGGAGCTGCGGAAAGCGGTGCGCCGCCTTCGACGATGGCAATTTTTCCGTCCACCTTGATATTTGCGCCCATACGCTTCAGCTCTTCAACGTAGCGGAAACGTGTATCCCATACGCCCTCTGTGAGGTAGCTTGTGCCCTCTGCAAGGCAAAGAAGCACGCACATCTGCGGATTCATATCCGTAGGAAATCCGGGATACGGCAGAGTTTTTATGTTCACACGGCTCAAAGGACCGCTTCTCGATACCGTAACCGAATCGTCGTCTTCTTCGACCGTGACACCCATTTCCTCAAGCTTTGCCGTTATCGACTCAAGATGCTTTGGGATTACGTTGTTTATTTTAAGACATCCGCCCGTTGCTGCCGCCGCTATCATATACGTTCCCGCTTCTATCATATCGGGAATTATTGCGTACGTACAGCCGTGGAGCGATTGAACGCCTTTTATCTTTATTACGTCAGTACCTGCACCGGTGATGTTTGCACCGCAGGTGTTGAGGAAGTTTGCAAGATCGACTATGTGCGGCTCTCTTGCGGCGTTTTCTATAACGGTCGTACCCTTTGCCATTACAGCGGCGATGATGACGTTCATCGTAGCACCGACGGAAACACCGTCAAAATAGACCTGGTTACCGATAACACCGTTTTCCGCCACCGCTTCAACGTAACCGCCTTCGACCGATACCTTTGCACCGAGGGATTCAAAGCCCTTTATGTGTTGGTCGATCGGGCGTATGCCGAAATCACAACCGCCGGGACATCCGACGGACGCTCTGTGAAATCTTCCGAGCTCGGCACCGATAAGATAGTACGATGCGCGCATCTTACGCACAAGATCGTAAGGGGACGTACCGCATTTGCAGTGCGTGCAATCGACGGAAATGACCGTCGGCGAGTGCCTTTTTACGATCGCGCCCATGCTTTCGAGTATTTTGAACGACGTGCGTACGTCGCTTATATCGGGCAGGTTTTCAAGTGTGCATTTATCTTTTATGAGAAGGCAGGAAAGGATAACGGCGACGGCGGCATTCTTCATTCCGCTGACTTCGATGGTGCCGTTTAACTCATTTCCCCCGTTGATTACAATATTTTCCATAGACAATTATCCGTTTCCCGGCGAAAGGATGTTGGCTTTACGATATATTCAGGGGAAGCGGGTATCGCCGTTACCCGTTCCCCGTTAAGAGCATAAGTATAGATTATACGCAAGTATAGCATATATTTTTCTTTTTTAAAAGGGGTAAAATTTAAAATTAATGATTATTTTACATAATTTCCGAAAAGCCTTTTTTTTCGTGATTTTTTGTATTAACAAACCGTAAACATCACTCGGGGTTATTATATGCACGTGAAAAATAAGTGTGAAAAGAGAAATCCCGGCAAACGGATACTGTATTATGGTTTTTTATTCTTGACATTATTCAGTGTTTGTGATAAAATTACAAGAAAGACATTTGAAATTGGGAGATGAAAAAATGAAGATAGTTCTTTTGGGCGTAGGTTCTATGGGCGACGTGCGCCCCTGTGCCAATCTTGCAAAAAGACTCGTCAGCAGAAATCACGACGTAACGCTTATCGCGTACGAAAGATTCAGAGGATACATTGAGGGCGAAGGAATAAATTTCGTCGCGTACCCGGGGGATTCCGAGGAGCTTATGCACGCCATAATATCCGGCGGAAGCAATATGTTTAAAATAATGTCGGGCGTTAAAAAGGTCTACGCAAAGGATACCGACCTTATACGTGAAATTCTCGTAAAAGCGTGTGAAGGAGCCGACGTTCTCGTTTACGCAACAAGTACGTCCGTTGCTATGACGTATATAGGCGAAGGACTTAAAATACCGTACGTCCGCCTTAATTTCTATCCCGATGCACCGACGAAGGAATTTCGCTGTGTAAACTATCCGGAATGGCCGCTCGGCCCTGTTTTCAGAGGTACGTATAATAAAATGTCGCATATCTTATGCGATTACTTTTCCGTGCGTATACAGAAGTCATCAAAAAAATCATGGCTCAAACCGCTCGGACTTAAAAACAGCTTCAGACTCGGTCTTAAGCACCTTGACGGAAGCGGTATTGAAAACCTTTTAGGCTACAGCGAGCTTATCGTTCCCGCGTGTAAGGACTATAAGGATAATATCCACGTCGTAGGATATTTTTCCGACGTGGGACAAGAGGACGTGTATACACCCGACGAGGAGCTTTCAGCATTTCTGTCAGCAGGTGAACAGCCGATATACATAGGCTTCGGTTCTGTTCCCGCAGGATATGACAATATTCTCACGACCGTTCTTGAGGCTCTCAAAATAACGGGCAAGCGTGCTTTTATCAGCGGAAGCTGGGCAAATATAGAAAAAGAAAAACTCCCCGAAAACGTGCATCTCGTCGGATACGTTCCGCACGAATGGCTGTTTTCACAGTGCCGTGCGATAGTTCAGCACGGAGGCGCGGGCTCTACGGCAAACGCACTGAGAGCAGGCAAGCCCACGCTCGTCGTGCCGTTCGGAAGCGACCAGCTCTTCTGGGGTAACAGAGTGTATGAAAGAGGACTCGGCCCGAAGCCGATACATCAGAAAAAGCTCACCGCACAGAATCTCGCTGATGCGATAAACGAGCTTTGCGGAGAAAAATACGCAGAAAAAGCGAAGGAAACGGGCAGACTTCTCAAAGCCGAGGACGGTGTCGGAGCAGCAGTTGCGTTCCTTGAAAATAAATACGGAAAAAAATGAAATCTTTACTTGGTGAAGAAAGAATGGAATTTATGAAGAATATTTTTCAAAAAGCAATATCCTGCCTTTTGACAATATCGCTTTTAAACGTACCTGCTTTCGCCGAAGAAGATGCAGAAAAGGCGCTGTTGTATACTGCGCCTTTTGTTTCTGCCGAGCAGGTATCGTACACGTGCGGAAAGCTATTTGACGATTTTGAAAAGGATGTCACGCTGTGGCAGGCAAACGACGGCGTAACGCTTGAAAAAGCAGCGGGTGCCGTGTGCGGCGAGGGCTGTATGAACGTCATATCGGACGGTCCTGCTGAAATTATGTTCTCGCTTGATGATGAAAATTTAACGCCTTATTCGGGTATTATGGCGACGTTCGGGAATTTTTCCGACAGCGGTATTGATATATCCGTAACCGTTACCTCAGGCGATAATGAGTTTACGGCATACGGAACGATACTGCCGGGCGGATATTACACCGCAAGCCTTGATATAAGGGAAATGAAGGGCAAAAAGAGCGCTGACGGGATAAAGATAACGGCGTCACACGGCGGCTTTTGCATTGATTACGTGAACGCATCCACTACGTACGCACCGTGCGATGCGATACCGAATTTTACGCGTGAATACGAAATATCGGGAGCCGAGGCGGAAATATCTTCAAACGGTGCGGTCATACTCGACTGCAGCAAAAAGAATGTAACGGTATCGACAGACAGACTCGACCGTCTTTTGAAAGACGGTGAAAATGCCGTAAGTATAACGGTCAATAACGATACGAACGCCGAAGATATCACGTTTGCATATACCGATAAATACGGAAGCTTCACACAAAAACACACACATACGCAAACGCTGAAAGAGGGACTCTGTACGTACACGTTCCCGCTTGACGGAATAGATGCACTTGAACAGTTCAGGCTCACGTTTTCATCAAAACCCGAAGGAACGATTGTCGTGTACGGTATATCGTTTACGTATTTTGAAGAAGAGAAAAAGATAAAAGGCAAGTGTACGACGGACGGTGAAAATATAACCGTTTCGTATGAAGACTTGAACGTACCCGAAGGATATCCCGTGTACCTTTACAGAATGTTGCCGGGAGAAAGTGATATATCGCTTCCTTATAAAGCAAATCTTGATGGTGAAAAAAGCTTTACTTTTCCCATAATTGACGGAAAAGAAAATAATCTTTTATATAAGTACAAAGTAATGTATGATAAAGAGGGAGAGCTTAAAACGGTGTGTGAGGAGCTTACCGTTGAAGATCCCGAAAGCTGTGCTGCCGGCAGTGCTTTTATCACACCTGCTACAAAAAAAGGTGTGTACGGTGAGTATGCGGAATTTGCAGGGAGCGTCTTCCTTGAAACGGACGTTTCGGCAGCTGTGTCGGAAGAAAGAACGCAGTACGCTTACACATTCGGCGAAAACGAGGTGTTTATAAACGGTGATACCGTTGAATATCTCGACGAAAGGGTGTCGGGAATAAACGAAACGGGCGGGGCGGTTTATATCGTCATATCCGCACCGAGCTCAAATGTGGAATTTTCCGATGAAAAGTTTGTAACGGCGTATTCGTCGGTCATCTCGTTTATCGCAAAACGCTATAACGGCAGTGAAAACGGTACGGTAAACGGCTTCGTCATAGGAAAAGGACTGAACGAAAGCGGACTCGGGATGAAGGATGCACTTGAATGTGCAGAGCTTTCTTTAAAGACGGCGTATATTTCCGCAAGACGTGAAAATTCGTCAAGCCGTATAATGCTTTCACTCGATGCGGACGGAAAAATAGCGGCACATAAATTTATGATGTCGTTGCTTGTACGGTGTCCGTACGTTTCCGATATGGTTGCTTTTGTATCGGTAAAGGATGACGAAAACTATTACAAAGCCCCCGAACTTTTGCAAACGCTTGCCGAGGCAGGACTGCAAAGGGAGTTTTCAGTCTACGCTGTGTTTGGCGGATATAAAGACGATGCGAAACGTATGCTGCGTGCTTTCTATTCGCTTTGCGAAAGCTCCGTTGAATGTATTGCAATATCTTTTTCGGATGCTGTAAAGAATGGAAAAGTGTTCAAATATATGGATACGTCCGACAGGAATAAGTATACGGATGAATACTGCGAGGGTTTTGATTTCGACTCGTGGGATGAATTGTGTCCCGATGACGTATTTTCATCAAACATTTTAAAAATAAAGCCTGCATATACTTCTTACGGAAAAATAGACGGCGGAAAAACACTTTTTTCCGCTGAAAGCATTGAAGGTTGGAAAAAGGGTGTCGGCTGTACGGCGCTTTCTTCAGACGGCAGCGTGCTGTTTGCATCTTTCGATACAAACGGTACGGGAATGGGGTTCGTCACGGTAAATCTTCCCGAAGGGATAGATCTGAAAAATAATACGGTAAGCATTAAACTGAAAGCAGATTATCTGCAGTTGAGTACGGAAAGTGTTGAAGTGTTCGTTTATGCGGTGTCGGCAAAAGAAAAAACGTGTGCAATAGCAGACGTAAAAGCAGATACGGAAACGATCATAAGCTTTGATTCTTCATTTGATGCCGAAAAACTTATTATAGGTATAAAAGGCACGGGCACGCCAAGACTTTGTATATACGAAGGGGCGGTTTCCTCTCTTGCAACTGATGAAGAAACGAAAAACGAGGAAAGCACGCCCGCATCGGACGGATACGGTGAAAATTCATCAAATAACGGTACGGTGTTCAAAACGGTTCTGATAGTTGCAGTAATCGGTATAATTTCCTGCGCGGCAGTCTTTGCTGTGAAAAAACGCAAGGAAAATACGCCTTCCTATGGCGAAGGAGCGGTATGATTGTGGCGAACAAAATGTAAATTAACGATGAATGGTGGAAAACAGGGAGAACAGATGAGAGAAAAGATTGGAAAAGAAACGTTATTTTCATACCTGAATTTTTATAAAAATCATAAAAAAATTGCTTAAAATGAAATAAAAACGGCTTAAAAGGGGCAAAAAACGCTCTGAATAAGCCGTTTTTTAAAAAAATCAAAAAAAAATAAAAAAATTCAAAAAAAGGGTTGACAAATCGGAAAATCTGTGGTATAGTAATTAAGCCGTGATGCGAGAGGCAATCGCACAGCGGACGGTGTGGGAGCATAGCTCAGCTGGGAGAGCATCTGCCTTACAAGCAGAGGGTCATAGGTTCGAGCCCTATTGTTCCCACCACACGGCCCGGTAGTTCAGTTGGTTAGAACGCTAGCCTGTCACGCTAGAGGTCAGGGGTTCGAGTCCCCTTCGGGTCGCCATTTGCCTCTGTAGCTCAGTCGGTAGAGCAGAGGACTGAAAATCCTCGTGTCGTTGGTTCAATTCCGACCGGAGGCACCAGCCTGTACTCACCAAGAGCGCAGGCAACATATGCGGATTTAGCTCATTTGGTAGAGCGCGACCTTGCCAAGGTCGAGGTGGCGGGTTCGAGCCCCGTAATCCGCTCCACTTGAAAACGACAAAAATCAAATCTGATTTTTGTCGTTTTCTTCTAAATTGCCCCGCAAGCGAAAACGCGTTGCGAGGTTCATAGGGCGCCATAGCCAAGCGGTAAGGCAGAGGTCTGCAAAACCTTTATTCATCGGTCCGATTCCGATTCGCGCCTCCAAAAAGAAAAGCACTGCGTATGCAGTGCTTTTCTTTTTGGAACGATGGTTGCCCTTGCGGGCAAGAGATGTTGCCTTCGGCAGTGATGTTCACTGCGTGAGTGATGTGCGCTTCGCGCGTGAGCAAGGAACACATCACATCACTTTGCACCGTAGGAGCAAAACATCACTGTGCGATAGCACTACATCACTATGGCGAAGCCATAACATCACTTCGGCGTAGCCGATGCATCACTCTTTACAAACAATCAAAGCTATGCTATAATATAACCGAAAGAGAGGTGCTCCTATGGCTGAATCTAAACTCCGCGAATTATCAATGGAATTTTCCGTTGACATTATCAACCTTGTCAAATACCTGAAATCCAATCACGAATCCGTGATCGCCAATCAGATTGGAAGAAGTGGTACATCTATCGGTGCAAATATTCACGAAGCACAATACGCACAAGGCAAAAAGGACTTTATATCCAAGCTTGAAATAGCGCTCAAGGAAGCAAGTGAAACAGGTTATTGGCTTGAGCTTGCATATAGAACAAATTACATTGATGAAAAACAATATAAAACTCTGTCTGATAAATGTGCCACGATTCGCGTGATGCTCGTTTCTTCTTGCAAAACGGCAAAAGCGAATATTGATCACAAATAATTTTCAAATATTTATCCGGACTTATGACCGCCTTTCGGTATAATGGTGTTTGCCAAAAACTGAAAGGAATTTTTATATGGAATACACACCTTGTGCATGAAATGTTCGCTTCGCGAACGTTGATAAAGTTTATTTCACTTTACAAATACCGCAAAGAGTGATATAATAAACCCGGAAAGGTGGTAAAGATATGAAAAACGCTTTAATGAATATCCTTTTGGCGGTTTTGTCGCTCAGTCTTATTTTTGCTTGTTACGGATGTGACGGTGGGACGGGTGATAAAAACGACACGGTTGACAGCACAACGGTGTTCTTGGGTGACACAACGCAAGAGGATACGTCATCTGATTTAACGGAAGATTTTGCAAGCGCGGAAATCTCCGAAACTCCGGAAGAAGATCTTGAGCCAATCGACCAATGGAGAGAGTATTACAACAACGGCACGTGTAAATCGCTTAAAGGAAATGTTTCGGTGCTTTTGTTTTACGTAAACGATTTTGAAAGCTCTTGGACTGATGAGGAAACAGACCGCTTTACCAAAAACGAGGTAGAACCGGCTCTGCTTTTTTTAGAAAAAGAAGCGGAAAAATACGGTGTTGAATTGAATTTAACCGTAGAAAAAGCTTATTCGGGAATACGCTACGATAAAGAAGTCGTAACAAGCGTTGAAAAAGCAGGCTTTGCAACCGCTGACGTATTGTGGTATTCGGCTGTGAAAATAAACTATAAATCAAGCTCGGAAATGGTAAATGCACTTCGAAAGGAATATAAGACCGACGATATCGTTTGCTTGACAATATTCAACAAAGGCGGCACGTCTTATGCAGTTAATCCAAAGAGAGGCTCAGATATTAGAGTGGACGAACACAGTATCGTTTTTGTTCGCAGTTTGTATGCAACACAAAACGGCCCGTCGGGTTCACAAGCATCGACCATTGCACACGAAATGCTGCATCTTTTCGGAGCGGAAGATTTTTATATCACCACCTCACGCAAAAGATTGACAACGAAGCATTATCCCAAGGACATTATGCTGTCTGTTAAAAGTGATGTAAACGATAATGAGATCAGCTCCGCAACTGCATTTTTTGTCGGATGGACGGATTCGGTGCCTGATGTTATAAAGAAAAAAGGATGGTAAGACATTTTAATTATGACGGCATTTTTTGGAAATGAAGCGCACCTGCGGCACATGAAATGTTCGCTTCGCGAACATTGACAAGGTTTATTATATCACTCTTTGCAATGCCGCAAAGAGTGATATAATAAACTCGGAAAGACGGTGGAAGTTATGAAAAAGAAAAAAATTATAATTGCCGATATTTTCGAAGAGGACGGTATGGCACCGCTTGTTGTATTTCTTGTATACGCTGTTTTCAGAATCATATATTGTTTTGTTCCTGAAAGAAATCTTGAAAAAGAGAAGTAATGTGTTTTTTTTTGCAAAATACATAAAATTAAAATGGTGCGGAAGGATTAATTTCGCACGTATACTATTTAAAAACCCGCCTTTTTGGAGTGACTCCATTTCGGCGGGTTTTTGCTATACAAAAAGACCGCTGACTTTATCTTTGTCAGCGGCCTTTTTAAAAGTGCGATTTAATTATTTCGTTGCTCTGTATGCAAATCTGAATTCATTGTTTGGGGTTGACAATGCTTCGTAGGATGGCTGAGTTGATTGGAGACGGGCGTTGGAACCGCCATCGTATCTGTAGGTGTAGCCGCCGCCTGCAGCATATCCGCTTGCCGCAATGAATACGTGCTTGGGATAATGTCTGTACTGTGCGGCAAGTCCCATGTCGTTGGTAGAGTAGCCGACAAATACAATATCACCTGCTCGAACATCGCTTATATTTGTAATCTTCACAAATCCATGTGAAATACAGAAGTTTTCAAGTGAGCCTTCACCCAAGTTGTTGTACGTTCCGAAGAGTGTCGTTCCTCTTGTTGCGGGCTGATTAGCTAAATAACCTGCGTTTGCAAGAGTGAAGCCGACAAATCTGTCACACGAAACGACTTTTTCAGCTCTGTTATAGTACGGATTTCCTTTTGCATCACCGTATGTGTAACCGTTAACTCTGACATAATCGGCTGTATACTTAGCGTACCAAAGAATTCTTGATGCCGCCAACGTCGGAGCGGGTGTATAAACAAGTTCTCCCGAACCGCTGTAAACAACGTATCCGTATTGTACTTTTGAATTTGCGAAAGCCTTAGCTTCTTCCAAATTCGTATAAGTGCCGTACAAATTAACGTTATTCGGACACGTTACGCGATATGCGGGCATGGTTGTTGTAAATCCTGCCATAGCGAAGAACTGAGCTTTTGAACCGTTGTATGTGTAAAGGTAGACGTTACCGTTGTTTTGATCCGCACCGTTTGAAACGTCAACAACGAAGTTTGTATTCTTAGCAGATCTGATAACTATTCTTCCATCCTTGAAATACAGATACCAACGCTGTGCCGTTGAATCGTTGCTGTCGTATACTCTGATATTTGTAGAATCAGCCATCGTACCGTTTGCAATGTCAAGAACTTTACCGTTTGAGATGTTTGTGATCTTGTACTGGTTATAGCCCGTACTTTCAAACTTCCACGTCTGGTATGCAGAGGTGTTGTTTGTCTTGACACATACTGTTGTCGGATCGCTCAAGTCATAACCGACAGCAAGTGACGTCGTACCGAATACGAGTCTTCCGTAGAACGTCGTGTCGTATGATATAGGATCTATCTGGCTGAAGTGATCAGCGGAAGGATCGTAGCTTACCTTGTTTATGTAGAATTTCTGAGCCGTTGTATAGTTAAGGTCGTATATCTGAATATTGTTTTCATTTTCGCCTTTTCCGTTTGTAACATCAAGAACTCTGTCTTCGGCACACATAGGATAAAGGATATATCCATCCCCGTGAGCTGCAATTCCCCACTTTTGATTATCATCGTCGTGGTTCGTATAAAGGTTTACGTTTGCACCGGATTTATTTGCAGCATACGCAACGTCAAGAGATTTCTTGAATGCAAGGTTTTCGATGCGGTACGTGCCTTCGCTGTTACGGACGAAATGCCAGATCTGCTGAGGATTCTTTGCATTCTTTTCGTAAATAAAAGCGTTTTCATCAAGATGTGCCATTACCGAGAAGCCTGTAAGCGCACTGTCGATGGTAGCATAGAAATCGTCACCGAGGTTTATAGAATCACGGTCCTTCAACGAAAGCTCAGGCTCAACGGTATTAGCATAATCGGTTATTCCGCCGATATCGTTTTCCGTAACGGTACCGTCTTCGTTAAAGTCGAGTGCTTCAGCTTCAAGTATTGAAAATTTATTATCTTCAATAAGCTTTCTTGCACGTACAACGTCTTTACCCGTAACGTACGTATCACCGTCAACATCACCCTTGACAGCAATTACATATGAGTCAATACCGTTTGTTACGATATAACCCGTACCGATACG
>JAZOSS010000121.1:0-6972 GCA_045657205.1 Eubacteriales bacterium | reverse complement strand
CCCCCGACTTCGAATTTGATATACAGCCGTACGGCAATTTTTCCTCTTGCGTTTGCGGGAGAAAATACGTTTTTTCTTCCTTTTTGTATTCTTCGTTTTTTCTGTACGGCGGTGCATCCGTCGGTATTTTTTCATAAAGCAGGCATAATGAGCTGTTGACGGATATATCGCTTGTAAATCTTTTTTGAAAGATACCGTCAAAAACGAAGTTTGCACAAGCTATCATACTCATTCCTATATGATGAGCCATAAAGCATTTTATAAGTGCGTATCCGTCTTTAACACGGCTTTTTGTAAAATCTATTGCTTCGTAAAATCCGTATTTGCCGTATGCTCCGTATTTTTTCAGGTTCTCAAGATTATCAAGCACGCCCCGCCCCATACAAAGCATAAGAAAAGACGAATAGGGGCTTATAACAAGATCGTCGGAAAGTCCGTTTTTAAGTCCGAGTGACGGCACTCCGTGCGCCTTATACTGATAATTAAGCTCCGTATCAAACTCATAGTAACACGACTCCGACGTACCGTAAACCTCTTGCAAATTTCCCGCATACGCGGTATATGAACGTTGTGCTTTATAAGCGTATCTTACAGCTTCATATAAAAGCGAATCACCGAAAACAGGCAAAAACAGCACGGGCATAAAATATTCAAAAGCCGTTCCCGTCCAGGAGGCAAGGCCGATATGTCCCTTATCGCTTATAACGACGCGTGCGCTGTTGCTCATCACTCCGAATCCGTTTACACCTTTTGCAGTTGCAAAAAAATCAGCCGTTCTTTCTTCACTCATATATATGTCGTAGTGATTTTGGTGTGTTACACCGTTTTTATCGTCAATTCCGATATAAAACATATTTCTGTTTTTATCAAACATACATTCAAGATCTGTATTTTCAATGAGCGTATCTATCCTTTGATAAAGGCTGTCTGTGCCTTCTATATTCTTTATTCCTTCTTTAAGTGCAACAAGACAGCACAAAAAATTACCGCTGTCAACGAAAGATATGAAACCGTCAAGGCAGCACAGCGTTTCCGTATCGTACCAGTTATATAAATTTCCTTTGTATTTTTTAAGATCTTCAACTGTGCCGATTGTCTTATCCAATCTTTGCAAAAGCTCGTTTTTACCGATTATTTTAAAATCGTACGCACACAAAACGGACAAAAGATAAAGCCCGATATTTGTAGGTGATGTGCGCGGGGCGACTCTTTCCCCTGCAAATATCGTCACATTGTCAGGCGGTAAAAAGCCGTTTTTTTCGTTTACGTTATCCTTAAAATACCGCCACATATCGTTTACATATTTTTGTATTATTTTTTTGTCCTCTTCACTTATCTCTCTTTTACGTTCGTCTCTTTTAAGTGACGTGAAGTACAGCACGAACGGGCATAAAATAAATAATATACCGACTATTCTGTATATTCCGAACGGTACGAACAGAAAGGAAATTCCGCAAGCACTTGAAAAAATACAGTATACACAATACGCCAAAAGACCTTTTGAGGATATTTTTTCGGCATTTGATGCACTCACCCATTCAAGTAAGTGTCTGTTTGAAAAACAGTATCGCCATATTCCCTTACCTATGGCTTTTGCGGAGGTGTAAGCATCGTGAGCCAAAGTCGTCACACGGTACAAAAAAGTCAAAGATCCGTACCAAAACGATGATAAAGTGAAAGAATAAAATTTACGTCTTACCCCGAAAGCACCCGACAAAAGACATTCAAATGAGCTTACAAGACACGGTATTATCAGATAAAAAAGTGAAAAAACAGCTGCAGAAACGGTAATGTGCCGTGTAAAAAAGATACCCGAAAACAGTGCTGAAAGCGCAAACACGGGTGTAATATCACGTCTTACGTTATCAAATATTTTATATTTATCAAAAGGAGTAAACGGGTTTTTTACCGTCTTTTTTGCACTTTTTATCTTTCGTTTGCAAAACGCAAGAAGGCTCTGTATATCCCCTCTTACCCATCTGTTCTGACGTTTGAAATACGATATCCCGTTTGACGGTGTACTGTCGTAAAACGTCATTTCGGGAATCATTCCCACGTTCATAAGACACCCTTCGGGAATATCGTGGGACAGTATTTTTTCTTCCGGAAATATCCCGTCTGTGGCTTTACAGAACACCTCTGTATTTATCAAGCCCTTACCGCAGAATATACCGCTTTTAAATATTTCCGAATACACGTCAAAGCGTGCGTATCGGTACACCTGTATACCGACAGCACCGCTTGACAGAAATGAAAATCTCGTCTTTAAGGATGATTCAAGCGACGTTTCGACACAAGGCTGTAAAATGCCGTGACCTTTGACGACACGGTGCTTTTTCTCATCGTATACAGGGATATTCATCGGATGCTCCGCCACCCTTATCATTCTTTCGGCATCTCCGGGTGCTATCGTCGTATCGGCGTCAAGCGTTATAAGATATTTCGTTTTGTAAAGCTTATCTGCGCTGTTTTCGGGATACGTTATTATTTTATTTTTTTCACCGTTTAAAAGCCGGCAAAGCTCGCACACAGCACCTCTTTTTCTTTCATAAGCTATAAATTTCCCTTCGCTTACGGAATACTCTCTGTTTCTGTAAAAGAGGAAAAATACGTCTCCGTATTTTTCACACAGCTTTTTTATTTTTTCTTTTGCGTTTTCAAGTATAAAGTCGTCTTTTTCGTCATCAAACGTATCGCTGTCTGGAAGGTCGGCAAGTATACCGCACACAAGTCCTTGTCTTTTATTTGATACGTAATATCTTTCAAGCTTTGAAAAAAGTGCGTCGTCATCTCCTGTAAGAAGTGAGGTTATAACGACGGCGCACTTCGTCCCCTTAGGTATTTCTTCCTTTCTTATACTTGCCTTTGAAGAAGGAACAAACAGCTTTGAATAAGAATAATTAACAAGATAAACGCTGCATTCGTAAAGCGGGAAAAGTGCCAAGGCAAACGGTATGAAAGAGTATTTTTCAAACGGATAAAATACAGAAGCAAGGCTTAAAGAAAAGAACAGAAACGAAAAAACGATAAGCGGAAAATAGAGCATCCGCGCTTTTTTGTGTTCTGTCTTAAACAAAACGTCCGTAATATTTTCACCCGACAGCTTTTTTAAGGCTTTATATTCGCTGATCTTTCTTTTATTTGCATATTCTGAAAGCAAACGGCGGTACTGTGCACGTGTTTTATCGTCACTTATTCTGTAATCACGGTAGTATAAGAGCTGTTTTTCCGTTTTGCTGAGGGAGGTGTATATTTTATCGTAATTGAAATATTCGCATCTTCTTATAAAAGATATAACTTGTCCCGATATCTTTTCATCAGCCTTTTTTCGGCAAATTAAATAAAGCTCCTCTGCACAGCAGTATATTATCAAAGGATATAAAAGTCTTAATTCACAGTCAGAAAAGCTGTGTGCCGTAAGCTCCGTATAAAATTCCGCCTCGCTTGCATTATACGAATATCTTTTTATTATGTCTGATAATTCCCCGATACGGGAAAATGACGGATGCTTTTCTTTTTTTATTTCTCTTTGTGCGTACTTTATTTTTCTGCTTATATAATAATAGTTTTCCGCTGTTTCTCTGTAATTTTCGCAATTATTTCTTATTGTAAGACTGTATTTTTCAAGTCTTTTGCAAAGCGTTTTCTTCATAAGCCTACCGTTACCTTTTATTTAATACGTGAATTATCTCCCGTTTGGATTTTTTTATTCAGATTACACGGTGTGACAAAATAATCAAAAGCTTTGGTATACAATCATATCAAAGGAAGTGGTAGTAATAAAAACGACCGTATACGGTGACGTTCTTTTCGTCATTAACTTTTCAATGGATATTCTGTCGATGTACATAAGCGGAAAAATACTTCATCTTGATATGAAGAAAAGAGAGCTTATTTTCTCGTGTATCATCGGCGGTATCTACGGTGTTTTATCTCTTTTGATAAAAAATGCTTTTTTATCTGTAATTATGAATATTTCTGTGTATCTGCTTATGTGTTTTATTGCATTTCCGAAGGTTCGGCTTTCACAGTATATAAAGCTTTGCTTTCTTTTCTGGTCCGTATCGCTTTTAATGGGCGGTGCCGTTACGTGGTGTTATTCTTTTATAGATAGATTTGCTTCAGGTGCTGTATCATCACAGTCCCCTGCCCGAAAAATGCCTTTGTATCTTTTTTTATTAACAGTGCTTTTTTGTGCCGTTTCAGCCTTTATAACGGGAAAAATATTTTCAAAAAACAAGGATATAAAGGACGCCGTGGTATACGTATTGTTTGACGGCAGATGCGTTGAAGCACACGTGCTTGTTGACAGCGGAAATCTGCTGACAGATCCTCTAAGCGGTCTGCCCGTAATACTCGTAACGGATGAAAAATTTAAAGCCGTCACAGGAGAATCCTCCGACACGCTATTACAAAACGGAAAACTCATTTCAAAAATACGGTTTATTCCCGCATCGTCGGCAGGAGGGGATACTATGCTGTACGGCGTTGTATCTGACGTGGTATTAAAAAAAGCAAAGGGAAAAGAAGTACCGTATAAAGCCGTTATTGCAGTGTGCAAAAACAGCGGCTTTGCAGACTTTGACGGTGTATTTCCTCTTTGCCTATACGAATAAAATGGAGAAAAATATGATACTTACACAGTTTATAAAAAAAGTTTTTAACATACGGTCGCATAACAATGCGGTATTTTACATCAACGGTTCTCAAACGCTTCCTCCTCCTCTGTCAGCCGAAGAGGAAGCGGAAACAATAGAAAGGCTTCCGAAAGATCCCGAGGCACGCAAAAAGCTCGTCGAACATAATCTGCGCCTTGTCGTATACATAGCCAAAAAATTTGAAAACACGGGTGTTGGAATAGAGGATCTGATATCTATCGGAACGATAGGGCTTATAAAGTCGATAAACACGTTCAATTCCGAAAAAAACATCAAGCTTGCAACGTATTCTTCACGGTGCATTGAAAACGAAATACTGATGTTTATAAGAAAAAACAGTCACTCAAAAAGCGAAGTGTCGCTTGATGAACCGCTTAACGTCGATTACGACGGAAACGAGCTTCTCATCTGCGATATAATAGGAAGCGATGGGGACACCGTATCGCAAAATATAGAGCAGGACGAGGAAAGACAGATGATACAGAGAGTCGTTTCATCCTTAAACGCACGTGAACGGCAGATAATCGAATTACGCTTCGGACTTAACGGCAAGCACGAGCTGACGCAAAAAGAAACCGCGGATGCACTTGGGATATCCCAATCGTACATCTCGCGGCTTGAAAAAAAGATAATCAAAAGGCTTAAAGAAGAAATAGAAAGCACACTTTAGTCTTCACAGTCGTAGTGAAGTTTCCAAAAATCTTTCAAAGCACTTACCGTGTGCATAACGTTTTTCGTATGCACCTGATACAAATAAGCATCGTTTTCAAAATTTTCTATTTCATATATCAAAGCTTTACTGCTTTCTCCCTCTTTGACGTTTTCAACACGACCGTCATTATAAACTATAACAGCGCTGTCCGCCCTCGGGTAATTTTCAATTTCAATATACGCTTTGTCACACGAAATAATTATTTTTTTGGGAAGCTTGGAGCAAAGTGAGCAGGTTAGCATCTCAATTTGTCCGTCTTGTCTTTTTATGAGTGCGCCAAACGATTTATCAACACCGTTTTCTGCAAATTCCACGCTTGAAATTATCGACTCAATATTCTTATTCGTATACATTTCAGCGCAAGCCAAAGCGTAAACGCCAATATCCAAAAGCGCACCGCCCGCTGTTTTTCTTGAAAAGAATCTGTTTTCCATATCGTACGGCTTCGTGCTTCCGAAATTGACTTGTATGAGATTAGTTTTCCCGAATTCACCCGATATAACACGGCGTGAAAGCGTTCTGTGCAATGGCATATGGTAAACTGTCATAGCTTCGGCTATCTTGACGTCCTTGCTGTTTGCACTCCACACGTCGTCATACTGTTTTTCATTTACCGTTATTGATTTTTCGCAAAGCACGTGCATACCGCACTCGACAGCTTTTTTGATATATTCGTAGTGAACGTGGTGAGGTGTTGCAATATACAAAGCGTTTACCTCTTTATCGGAAAACAGTTCGTCTTCTGACGTATACGCACAAAGAACACCGTATTTTTCAGCAAACTTTTTGCAGTTTTCCGTGTTTCTGCAATAAACTCCGTGGATCTTTCTGCCTGTTTTAATAAAAGCTTCCGCCATATCGGATGATGCCCAGCCGCATCCAACAAACGCCCAATTAAATTTATTTTCCATTTTTCACCCTGTAAACAATATTATTTTCAATTTATTTTTAAAAGCTCTTGACAAAATGCAAAGTTTTTGGTATCATACAGTTGTTGTGCTGCTATGGCTCAGCTGGCAGAGCACATCCTTGGTAAGGATGAGGTCGACAGTTCGACTCTGTCTAGCAGCTCCATAAAAAACCGTCGTTTCCGACGGTTTTTTATTTTATATTCGATCAAACGTTAAATCTGAACAGCGTTACATCGCCGTCTTTCATAACGTACTCTTTTCCTTCGCTTCGGATAAGTCCCTTTTCACGTGCTGTTGTCATATTCTTTCCGCAGGCAACAAGATCGTCAAAGCCGACAATTTCCGCTCTGATAAATCCTCTTTCAAAATCGGAATGTATCTTACCTGCCGCGCCGGGGGCTTTCGTACCGTTCTTTATCGTCCACGCTCTTACTTCCTGCGGACCTGCCGTAAGGAAGCTGATAAGTCCGAGAAGCTTGTAGCTTGCCTTGATAAGTCTGTCAAGACCGCTTTGTCCCATACCGAGTTCCTCAAGGAACGCCTTTGCTTCTTCTTCATCAAGGGCGGCTATCTCAAATTCAAGAGATGCACAGACGGGGATGATCTCGGAATTTTCACTCTGTGCAAATTCCTTGAGCGCTGCATAGTTTTTATTATCAACAGGCTCACCTGCGACCTCATCTTCCGATAC
>JAZOSS010000120.1:0-28379 GCA_045657205.1 Eubacteriales bacterium | reverse complement strand
CATACCGCAGCATTGGCAGATCAGCTCTCTCGGTGATCCGAGAAGCGTATTGATGGACACGTCGAAGAGTCTTGAAAGAAGCTTGAGAGTTTCGGTATTGGGGATCGTCTCACCGTTCTCCCAACGGCGGACCGCTTGACGGGTGACGAATACCTTTTCGGCAAGCTCCTCCTGAGAGAGCCCTTTTTTCGTTCTGAGTTCCCTTATAATATCTTTGGTTTCCATACGATTACCGCCTTTGATTACTGTGCTTTCATTACAGCAAATTTCAGCGCAAGTTTCAAGCAACGCGTTGTTGCCTTTGGAGGTTGGGAACAAATAGCTTTTACAAATTTAATTTTTGAATTATTCTTGTCAATTACATCGAGCCATTGATTTTGAAACCGTTTTATGGTATAATATATGCCAAAAGCATATATAATATATTGTGTTTAGATGTGTATGCTTTTCGTGTATTCGATTTTAATATATACTATCATGTTTGCAAATGGTATAATGGTATCAGAAAAAAGAAACGGTGGTACATCTTATGTTTAAAGTTGAAAAGAACAATGCCAAAATCGGTACATATCTCGCAGACCTTATTGATCAAAAATACAAGTCTCGAAGAGACTTTTGTCGGGCATATATTTCCGCTAACGGAGAAAAACCGACAAACGAAACCATAAATAACATGTCGAATCGCTTGGCACAGATAGCAAAAGGAAAGAAAGCAATTCAGACTTACGATTTGCCGTTTTTTACCGAACTTCTTGGTGTTTCCTGTGAGCAAATACTAAGTGCAGGAGAATGTTCGGCTCCGCTTTCAAGTCGAGTAACAAATTATTCTATTGCATGTTCAAGAGATCCCAAGGAATGGGAAGCGTATATCAACCGTACAGATAAACTTGTTCTGAATTGCGATGAATACTGCAAAACGGTGCTTGATTATGCTTTGGAATTCGAAAACTATGATTTTATCAAATTTCTGATGAATAACAAGTACATTTGGTTTGATAGCCGAAAAGATCAAGATTACATCCAAACATTTGGAGCGGGAACCTCTATTAAACGAAGAGAAATTGGTTATGTTGATTACGGTCTCGAAGGCAAATTAAGGACGGAAGATGAGCTGCGTTTAAATCTTATTTCTCTTGCGGTAGATAACAACGATATTCAAATGCTGAACGAGCTTCGCGCAAGAGAAAACCCGCAACTATATTTTCGCACACACTACCTTGGAGTCGATCATCCCGACTTTGATATCTGCTATAATGAAAGAATGATCAAACATATCGCTGCTTCAAATGAAGAAATACTTGATTATTTCACAGATTCTTTTGAAATAAGAGACCATATAAAATATAAAGACGGGAGCAAACGCACCCATACTTTCTTGTTCCCGTATATATCTGATTTGCTTGATTGCCTCATTGTTTGCAAATCCTTCTTCACCGAAACTGCACTAAAGAAAGCAATCGAATACAACAAACGAACCTACAAAAAGCTCTGTGAGTTAATCCTCTCTGTAAAGAATAGCGATTACTATTCTGCAGAGTATATGCGTGGTTTATGGGCAAATGCTTGTAAACAAGACTTTGACTTTTTTGAAAATGGAGACATTGTAATGTTCCGAGCAATATATTCTCGAAACAGTGTTGACGGAATTGTCACAAATGTAGCTCATGTTACCAAAATGCCCACAACGCCTATCTTGAAGCATCTTGTAGAAGAACTCAACACTTCTTACGATCAAATAAAAAATCTCAAAGATAATCTGGAGGAACTGTAATTATGACAAAATGGTGTTTTAATTACGAGTCCGGTGAATACGAATATATTGAGCGTGACGGTTACAGTATTGATCGCGGAGAGTATGTCTGCAATTGGGACGATAGCGAATACCGCCGTGAGGAAGAGGAGGAAGAAGAACGTCGTCGAAGCCAAGACGAGGATGACGACGATTGATCTTTTCTTTGTCTACTGCGGGGCAATCATTGATATCGACGCCGATTACTCCGTTCCTATGGAAATGAGAAAAGCCGATGAGGTTTCGATTGATTCCTCATCGGCTTGTTTAAAATCAATACATTAACAGCAGCTCTTCAAGAGAGATATTTATGCCTACTCTTTTAAGCATATCTTTCCTCTTTTCATAAAGTTGAGCAATAAGTTCTTTTGCATTTTTTCCGTAATGAATTTCGTTGTGACAATTACTGCAAAGACATATAATATTTTCTTCAACATCCAAAGAAACCGAAAATTTATCCGAATGTGCCATAGGGACCAAATGATGCGGTTCCATATATTTCACATCCGAATTTTTTCTAATAAAACTTTTATGCGAAGATTCAATCTCACATGTGTTATTTGCAATATATAGCGCATTCAAAGCAACGAAGCGATTTCTCGGATATACTTTATGCCCATTTGTGTGAATAGGCGTAGCTTGTTTTTTAGGTTTGCCAGAATAACCGCTTGTTTGAAACCCTTTTTGATGGATCAAATCGTTAACTTCATTTGAGAGAAGTGCATCTGCATTTTTCTCTTCCATTTGTGACACGAACTCATCAGCTAAAGTCAATTGCCAAATCACAGAATGAGAATCAAGAAGAGATATATTAAAACCGTAGTGCGCTTCCATAAGCTTTCTTAGTTGTTCAATACAGTTAATGAACGCAAAGTAATTGGAACTTGAACAGTTTCTCGATGTTTTGAGAGGAATATTTAACAACGCAAAACGCTTGTCAAAATTCGATGAACTTATCGGCAAGTATTTTTGATCATCTTTAATAAAAAAGAGATAAGCAATCAAATCGTACTTCCCGCCAAAAAAACTCACTGCTTCATCAAACGATTCGGAATCTTTGTTTGAACAGTAAATGTTATATAATACTTGTTCTGCCAATTTAGGGTTATCTTTAATTTTGTTTTTAAAGTGAATGCGTTGTTGTTTGAATACCAGATTTTCGGATGCATTAATAGCTAAATTCACTTTACTTGAAATGCTTCCCGTGCCAATATCGGCAGTGCTCCAATTCTTATAATCAAGGATACTTTGCGCTTTATTATAAATACTATGTTTATATCCTTCTTGGCTCATGAAAAACTTATTTGCTTGTAGATCAAGTAAAGCCGTTTCGGACATCATTTCCACATACATTTTAAAGCCATCTAAATATTTGCGAAAACGCTCTAAATTGATTTGCATACAGACACATCCTCCGTTTGATAGATTCTCGAGAATATATTACCACAAACCCCCTCTTTTTTCAAGCCAGTTTTCTTTGTCTACTGCGGTGCAATAGTTGACATCCAAACGTACCAATCTATTAGCTCAATATATCATTGGCAGATAACAATCCTCAAAGGCCTTGACAAACTCCTGATTCAGAGTTAACATACGTACAATGAAAAAACTCCTCACGCACGGCGATTGCCGTTTGTGAGGAGCTTTTTCTTGACCACATATAATCCCACTTTGACGCACGGAGTACACGGAAACAGTGGGCACGAGAGGTCAGGAGAGGGTCTCAAAATAATTAGAACGCATTAGAAATGATGCGAAAGCAGTAGAAAGTAGGCACGGACCTGCCTTTGGGACAGTGTCGAAAAATGACAAATTTTGGCGAAGCGCAAATGTGCGAAAAAGCCTTATTTTGTGCGGGGTTTCAGCACTTTGCAATTCATTCGAACCTGTTGAATTGCACGCGTTTGACCACAGTTAGTCCACTTCATTTTCCAGCCTAAATTACTGTCAATATTATCGACACTTTGCTCTATTAAGACTCGTATGATTCTCCGAAATGTTTCTTGATTGTTTGCGCAAACAGCTCATAAGGAAATATCCAATCTTCTTTGCCGTTTATCTTTCTCGTCTGCGGCATTTCATTGACTTCTCGGTTGATTTTTCTGGTATGTAAAATACCGTCCTTAATATAGTCGTAAAAACGGTACCCATCCCATGCCCAACGTGCCTGTACTCCGTTCAAGCTGGCAATAATGCTTTTATCCGTTATCAGGTCAAAACACACCAGAGGAGCGGCGGCAAAGTAGTTCTTTAATGCTTGCTCCATATCCGAATCCCCGGCATACAGATCCAGTAGGTAATGCGCAACCGCATCCCCCACACATTCAAGATCCTTTACTTTCAAATCCACCAGAAAAATAACCAGTTTCGTTTCAAAGTGCATAATTTGCAAGCATTTTCTTCTATCGAAGTAAAACAGCTTACAGCCCCATTCAAACAATCGATTTCCGCGTTCCCGATTTACGACCGCGCGAACGAACGGCGCCATCTCTGATTCAAATTGTTCCGGAGTTTTCAACTTATAACGTTGTAGCGTTTCTTTTGTGGCATAATAAATCATTCGTAAACTCCACCCACTTTTTTGATTTGCGTTTTAACATATCTTCATTACATATCCATAGCAGTTTCATCAAGAAGAAATTGCTCAATACCGATATAGAGAATGCCGTCATCGTCGTGCCACGGAATAATGTTATCTTTTACTACTACGATCTTTTTAAAGGAGTCACCTACACGGTTGAGAGATCTGACTTCCTGCTTGCGTTTTTCTTCCTCGCTCACGGTAAGTGCGGACTGAATATAATACTTTTTACTACCTTTGTTAGCCACAAAGTCTATTTCCAACTGTGAGCGTTTGCTCTTTTTATTTTCATCTTTATAACAGTACTCAACCACGCCAACATCTACGCTAAAATCGCGGTTACAAAGCTCATTATAAATGATGTTTTCCATAATATGATTCTCTTCTTGCTGACGGAAATTAAGTCTCGCGTTGCGCAGGCCTACGTCGCTGAAATAATATTTAAGCGGAGATCCAATATATTTTCTGCCTTTAACATCATACCGTTCGGCTTTATATATCATAAATGCCTCAATGAAGAAGTCCAGATATCTGCTGACGGTTTCATCGCTTATGCTTACTTGTCTTTCACTTTTAAATGTTTTGGATATCTTGCTTGCGTTAGTAAGTGATCCTACCGAAGAAGAAATGATATTCAAAAGGTCGTCAAGAACGGATTTGTCGTGCAATATCTTGTTTCGTTCTATGATATCACCGATATATATTTTACCAAACAAAGACTCCAGGTATTTCGCTTTTTCCTCGTGTCCTTTTTTCTTCTTCACAAGAGGCAGACCACCGTAGGTATAATACTCTTGCCAAGCATCACGCTTATCGCCTTCGTACGCATGATAGAACTCTTCAAAAGAAAGAGGATTCACACGGATCTCGTCACCGCGTCCGCGGAATTCAGTGAGAATGTCTGAGGATAACATTTTCGAGTTACTGCCGGTCACGTATACGTCAATGTTTTCGTGTTTCATCAGTCCGAGCACAACGTCCACAAAGCCGATCTTATCCTCGACACCTTCCACATAGGGGTTTTGAATGGTAACAACCTTTTGAATCTCATCGAGAAACACATAATACGTTTTGCTTTCATCTACAGTTAAGCTGCGGATATACTTGCCAAGTTCAAGAGGGTTACGGTACTTGATATTCTCGTCATCATCGAGTGCAAGACAGATGATACACTCATCTTCTACGCCGATGGACTTAAGATAATCCTTATAAATATTAAACAACAAGTACGATTTTCCACATCTTCTAATACCGATAATAACCTTTACCAAGCCGTTTTCTTTCTTAGCGATGAGTCTTTCAAGATACTTTTTTCTTTCAATCATAGTCAAACCTCTTTCGGAAATTTTGCGTATTTACGCTCTATTTTCGGTTCTATTATATCATAGCCATAGCAACAAGTCAATATTCACTTTCGGAAATTTTGCGTATTTACGCATCATTCACAACTGTATACAATATTTCAATCGGTGTTTTCTTTGTTTACTGCATACCAATCATTGATCCTATTCTTTCGCGAAAGCTCTTGACAAGCTTTCGACTCAGAGTTAACATAGGTGCAATAAAATACTCCTCACCCACGGTGATTGCCATTTGTGAGGAGTAATTTTTTGACCACATACAATCCCACTTCCACACACGGAATACACGGAGACAATGGAGAAACTGTGGTCAAAGAGCACCGCGAGGCTCTATATTTTGTAGTAGAAAGAACATGAAAGAACTAAAAAGTACTATATATTGTGCATTTGAAACTTTTTGGGAGCTAATCGCCGCAGGTTCGAATCTTTCCGTTTAGGCAGAAATTACATATTGATCTACACGAAAAGGTGCCTAATTGGGTTGAAAAATCAAGCTTCTCCATCTTTTCACTGTTTTTTTACACAGAATCATTCTAAAAAGCACTTTGTTTTATTCAACCTCGACAATTCCGTTTGCTTTTACAGAGATCTTCATACCGTCCTTTACGTAATTGAGAAAATCATCTCCAAGTCCGTCAACGACGGGCATTGTAACACCGTCCACCCAAACATCCGCAAGAACTGCTCCTGCGGCGGCAAGAGAATCAATGTGATTTGCAAACAGCATGCAAGCGGGATTTTTCTTCATTGAACAAGCACAATAAAGTACCAATCCTCCCGTTGTAGAGCCGATAGTTTGCGGCAGACACAAAGCCTTTCCGAGCAAAGATTTTCCGTAAAGCTCTTTGTTGCTCTGATCTCCGCATTTTACTTCTTTATCTCCAAACTGTAAAGCCATTTGAAGAGATGCAAGTGTATTGAAACCTTCTTTCGTTACGACCGCTTCTGCTGTAACTTCACCGGGAGTAACAACCCTACCTTGAAATATTTTCATCAGTTTATACCTCCCGTAATTATTTTAAGGATTTCCGCATCTGTATAGTACCTCGCGCTCGTATACGTGCGTAATTTATTTGACGACGTAATAACGGGCATCTTTTTACAAAGAGGATTATTCATATACATCAAAGGGCAGATATACGATACGATAACACCCATTTCGTTAAGTCTAGGTGCGTATTCTGTATTATTAAACGCATCTATCACAGCAGGTGCGGCGGTAAATACCGTTTTGACGATAACCTTCTTTTTACCGTTATTTTTCAGTTCTTTTTCAAGCTCAACAGTCCAGCTTTTAAGTTGTTCAAGCGAAAGATGCGGACAGCCTACAAAGCAAAGTTTGGGTGAAGCGTTGGGATCTTTCCATATAACGGGATAGTTTTTCTTTACTCTTTCAAGCTCATCATCGTCGATAATATATTCCTTTGCGCCGTTTACAACGAGGCTTTCTCCAAGCTCTACCGCCTCGGGAGTGAGATTTGCAACGTGGTAAAGTCCGACAGCGCCATTCGATGCAGTTGCCGCACCGAAATCCTTTAAATAAGCGCAAGCGGAATCATTCAATTCACACCCGATCCACTTATCGAGTCCTACTATATAAGGAACATCCTCCATTACCTTCATACCAATCGCAGAGCCGAGAAGCTGTGCTTCAGGTTTTTGGGAAGTCTTTATCTTTACAATCCAAGCAGCTTTTCTTCCTTCGTCAGTAAGAAGTCCGAAATAAGGAACATATCCGACAATAGAGCCCATAATATCAATAATTCCCGAATTTCTGTTACATCTTGCGCCAAGTACTGAATTTGCATAAACCACCGCACTTGACTCCGCCCAGGAAAGTACGTCTCCTTTTTTCGGCTTATTGCCCACCTCATCCATATAGCAGGTGCATGTAAAGGCATTTTTATCCATCAATCCGAGCTTGTTTAGCTGTTTTTCATAGAAATCCTGCTTCGTGTACATAAACTTATTGAACACGATATTTTGCAAAAAATTTGCAGGAACGTTTTTATCCAAAGGACGCGGATCAACAGAAAACTTTTGTTCGGATAACACTCCTGCATCGAGGAGCTGCTGCATCAGATCATACACCGGCGACATAACCTTAAGTCCAAAAGAAGTTACGAGATGATTGTATTTTGAAGTGATCGGCACAAGTTTTTCCGCCTCAAACGCGTCTCCGTACATAACGAGCGTTTTCATAACTTTAGCAAGCGTTTCACCTTGTGCGCCGTCAAGGATAGCCTGCTGTTCTTTCGTAAGTATCATTTTTATATCTCCTACCATATCATTACAGTTTCATACAAACTTTCCATGCACCCCAGATAACAGAACGGAGATTACCAACCTTATCTGCATCACCGATCACGTGAACACGTCTTCCTTTGGAAACAACGGGAGAAGGATCATATCCGACCGAAAATATTACGGAATCCGTATTAACCGTAAAGCTCTTCCCGTCCTTATTCTTTAAAATCACACTTCCTTCGTTGATTTCGGAAAGAGACGTTTCAAGATACACCGGAACTTTGTTAGTCTTGAAAAAGTCCCGAAGGTAGCTGGTGTTTGCAAGGCATATGCCCTTTGTTGTAATAAGGTCGTCCTGCATTTCAACAATAACGGGCTTCTTCCCTTTCAAATAAAGGTCATAAGCAATTTCACAGCCTGTAAGTCCTCCGCCGATAACGGCAACATTTTCTCCGACTTTCTTATTACCGAGCAGATAATCGACTGCTTCTATGGCAAATTCCGCCCCTTTAACGGGGATTTTTTTCGCAACAGCACCTGTTGCTACAATAAATTCATCAGCATCAAGTGATCTTACACTATTGATTTCTGTATTCATTTTTACAGTAATCGGATATTTTGCAAGCTCGCGGATATACCACGCGATAAGCCTCCTGTCCTTTTCTTTAAACGAAGGTGACGATGCTGCAATAAACACACCGCCAAGCTTATCACTTTTTTCATAAAGTGTAACGCTGTGTCCTCTTTTTGCACAAACGATAGCAGCTTCCATACCACCTATGCCGCCTCCGATTATTGCAATTTTTTTCTTTTTCTTTGCCGGTTTGATATAATACTTACCCGATTGCATTGTTTCGGGATTCAATGCGCAACGTGCAAGCCCCATCGTATCCGTCAAGTCTTGTGTATTTGCGTGTCCTTTAGATGAGGAAAAATTGAAACATCCGCTATGACAGCATATACAAGGCTTAATATCCTCAAGTCTGTTTTCAATAAGCTTTGTGATCCATTCGGGGTCTACAAGGAACTGACGGGCAACGCCTACTGCGTCTATCATACCGTCCTCGACCGCCTTTGCACCCGTTTCCATATCCATTCTTCCTGCACAAACAACGGGAATATCCACAAACTTTTTAATATGTGCCACATCATTGAGATTACAGTTTTCGGGCATATACATCGGCGGATGTGCCCAATACCAGGAGTCGTACGTACCGTTGTCGGCATTGAGCATATCATACCCTGCGTCCTGCAGATACTTTGCCGCCTTTTCGGATTCTTTCATATTTCTGCCTGCTTCAACGTAATCCTCTCCCGGCATTGCTCCTTCGCAGAAACCTTTCATCTTTGATTCTACAGAGTAGCGAAGCGATACGGGAAAATCTTTCCCGCACGTTTTCTTGATTGCCTTTACGACGTCCGTTGCAAAACGATAGCGGTTTTCAAAGCTTCCGCCGTACTCGTCCGTACGCTTGTTGAAAAACTCAATTGTAAATTGGTCAAGCAGATATCCTTCGTGGACTGCGTGTACTTCAACACCGTCAACGCCTGCCTCTTTACAGAGCTTTGCAGTCTTTGCAAACGCCTCTATTATTTCATGTATCTGTTCTGTTGTCATCTCGGGACACTCAATATCGTGTGCCCAGCGGGAAGGCTGAACAGACGGAGAAGCAAGTTCGTGGTTTGTATCAATGATCGGTTTAACGACCGCACGAGTAAATTTGTTTTTATGTAACGGAGCGACAAGCTCTGTAATTGCCCACGAACGTCCCATACCGGCTGTAAGTTGAATAAACAGCTTTGCACCGGTCTTATGAATTTCGTCCATAAACACCTTGAGGTCCTTGAACATTTTTTCATTTTGCCATAGCCATTTACCCCAGAACGTATCCCTCAAAGGAGCGATACCGGGAATAATAAGCCCTACGTTATTGTTTGCTCTTTCGAGGAACAACTTTGCCGCCTCTTTATCAAAATGGCATCCCGTAAGCTCAAACCAACCGAACAGCGAAGTTCCGCCCATAGGACACATAACGATCCTGTTTTTGATCTCCACGTTGCCGATCTTCCAAGGTGTAAACAGCGCATTGTATTTTTTGTCCGTGTTATTCATAAATAATCCCTTTCAAAAGTTTATTCGCCTTTTATCATTGATATAATGTATAGAAAATACAAATGAAGTCTGTACTATAATATTCCGGAACAATCATTTCAAGAAAAAGTGCAAGAGTTTTTCGTAAAATTTGCTTTTATACGGCTGATATCTCATAGGAAGATCAAGCCACGTTTTTTTATCAACAATGGCTTTATAGTGACTGAACGCATCAAATCCGTCCTTGCCGTGATACGATCCCATTCCGCTTTCGCCGACACCGCCGAATCCCATCTCGCTTGTTGCAAGGTGAATGATAACGTCGTTGATACATCCTCCGCCGTATGAAAGCTCTGTCGTCACTCTTTTGATATGTTTTTTGTCGCTTGTGAAAAGATAGAGTGCCAAGGGTTTATCCTTTCTCTTCAGATCGTCTACGACGTCATCAAACGTATCAAACGTAAGTATCGGCATGATCGGACCGAAAATTTCCTCACCCATTACCGCATCATCGTACGTTACACCGTCCATAACGGTAGGTGCGATGCGGCAGTTTTCATCATCAACGTTTCCGCCTGCTACGACCTTTTTTTCATCAATCAGCGCGCAAAGTCTTTTAAAATGTTTTTCGTTTATTATCTTGCCGTAATCTTTATTTTGAAGCGGATCATCGCCGTACTGCTTTTTTATCTCCGATATGACAGCTTTTACAAATTCATCCTTTACGGAGCTTTCACAAAGAATATAGTCGGGAGCAACGCAGGTCTGACCGCAGTTGAGATATTTTCCGAATACGATCCTCTTTGCAGCAAGCTTTATGTTTGCACTTTTATCGACGATGCAGGGACTTTTCCCGCCAAGCTCAAGCACGGCAGGCGTCAGATGCTCTGCTGTATGGCGAAGAACCTCTTTGCCGACTGCCTGACTGCCCGTAAAAAATACAAAATCGAACTTTTGTTCAAGCAGTGCCGAGTTCTCTGCCCTGCCTCCTGTAACCACTGCCACGTATTCGGGCGAAAAACATTCTTTTATGATCTTTTCAACTATTCTGCTCGTAGCCGGAGAATACGCGCTCGGCTTGATAATTGCCGTATTTCCTGCGGCAATAGCATCAGCCAAAGGATCGAGCGTAAGCAAAAACGGATAATTCCACGGACTCATAATAAGCGTATTTCCGTACGGCACGGGCTGTTTATAGCTGTGAGAGGGAAACTGTGCAAGAGGTGTATAAACAGTTTTTCTCTTTGCGAACTTCTTTGTGTGTTTTATCATATACGAAATTTCCGTAAGCACAAGTCCCGACTCACACATAAAGCCCTCGTAATGGCTTTTACCGAGGTCGCTTTTCAGTGCATCGTTTATTTCCGTTTGATATTTTTTAACCGTATCATACAGCTTTTTGAGCTGTCGTATGCGAAAGTCAACGGGGATAGTTGCCCCGCTTCTGTAATAAGTTCTTTGTTTTTCAAGTAAGCTCTGTATTTCCAAGCTTGTCATTTTTTATCACTCCGATCTGCTATAAGTTCATAAAATGCTTCAAGCTCTTTTTTCGTCATCAGCTTTGGCACAGGATACAGAGGATTTGCTTCCCTTTCTGCGTGTTTTGCCATTTCACGGATATCCTCTTTTTTGATTCCTGTAATCTTATCGGGAATATTCATTTTATTATTAAGCACTTTGATTGCTTCAATAAACTTCTTCGCTCCCGCCTCGCAGCTTTCATTTTCACAGCACACACCTGCTTCAACACCGAGTCTGTGAAGCTTTTTATATATACAACTGCCGTAGGCTTCCAGCACGTACGGCATAATGACTGCGTTGGCAAGTCCGTGCGGTGTTCCGTATTTACCTCCGAGAGAGTGCGCCACAGCGTGGATATATCCGACGTACGACTTTGAAAAAGCCACTCCTGCCTTGTATGCGGCGTGAAGCATATTTTCACGTGCTGCGTGATCTTCTCCGTTTATATATGCTCTTTCCACGTTTTCAAATACGAGCTTAACCGCTTCAAGTGCAAGCCTTCTCGTTTCCTTACTCGTAGACCGTCCGATGTACGCCTCCACTGCGTGTGTGAGCGCATCCATACCGGTGGTTGACGTTAAATGCCGAGGTAATGAATACGTAAGTTTTGCATCTAAAACCGCATAGTGCGGAATAAGCGGAAAGCTCATCAAAGCGTACTTATGATGTGTTTTACTGTCCGTAATCACTGCCGCGAGTGTCGTTTCACTTCCCGTTCCCGCCGTTGTGGGAATAGCGATAAGTGTCGGTAATCTACGTAACACGCGAAGTATACCGCCCATCTTTCCGACTGTTTTTTTTGGATAGACCACTCTTGCACCTACCGCTTTGCCGCAATCTATTGAAGAACCTCCGCCGATAGCGATCAGCGTATCGCAACCGTTTTCACGGTACATTTCAAGTGCTTCTTCCACATTATCGACTGTCGGGTTTGGCTGTGTTTTATCATATACTGCGTATTTAATTTTGTTTTTCTTCAGCACGTTTAAAACAGGATCAACCAGCCCGTTTTTTACAATACCTGCATCAGTTACGATAAGCACAGCTGATGTTTTCTTTTCGGAAAATACCGAGGTGAGATCATCACAAGAAGATATTATCTTCGGTTCTCTGTACGGAAGTATCGGCAAAGCCGCACGAAATGCGATCTGAAAAGCACGACATCCAATTTTTTTTAATATAAACATTGATACCTTCCTCTTAATCCAAATATGAAAAATCGAAGGTAAACACAGCGTCGGGATTATCAAACTCCTCGTTACTTACCCAAGTCACCGTTTTGTTTGTAAGGTCATACAGAGCAGACCATACTGTAATACCGTTTGCATCTGTCTTTCCGTTTCTGCTGTCCCATTTTCTTCGTCCGACAGTTAGGAGTACATCCATTGCTTTTTCTTTTGTGATAACACCGTTTGTGTTATTTCCGTCGGGATTGATCTGCTTTTCTATCTCTTTATATCTGTCAAGTCCTTTTTTATCTTCATCCGAAGAATAGTAATCCGCCGTTACGATAAAGTTTGTAACGTACTGAAATTTATTTTCAGCTTCCTTTTCGCCAACAGCTGCATCGTTGTCGTTATAATAGACTTTCAGCACGCGCTTCGTGCCGTCTGTATCCGTTTCGTCTGTTTCTGCAACCCATTCAAGGATGGCAGACTTTCCGGTGCTGTCTGCCACCATATAATGGAAAGAAGTGTTTGCGCTGTCGTGAAGATCGTATTTGCTTACAAGCTCAACCGCTTCGTCTACGGAGCCTGCGTAATCAAGGATAAGTCGGAGCATCGTTGTTGAAGTAAGATCAGCTTTGTCTGTCGTTTGATTTGTAGCAACGACATTTCCCTCTTCTCCCTGATACGACATATAAATACCGCAAGATACACCGGCTTCGTTGATTCCGTCAAGTGGGGCATACGTTGCCGCAAGACATATCAGCTTCTGCATCAAGCTGTCAACGTGTGCACCGTTTTTTATACCGATGAATTGAAGATCAACGCTTGAAACGGAAGCATATCTTCCATCACCGGGGTTTGTTCTTACAATCATCGCGGAAGACGTTGAAAAATCATAATTTCTTCCAAAATAACGGTTGCCGTCAGCATCGACCGATGTAAAAGAAGAACAGCCGATATCAGGTGATGCAATACTTATCGGAACGATACCTTTCGTGATATTATCTACAACAAACTGTATAAGCTCACCGTCGTTTGCCGCACCGCCTTCGGCAATAAATTCATCAAAATAGTAATCACCCTTGACATCCATAATATAAACCGGTGCGCTTCTGTTTTTTTCGTTTGCATCGACGAGCATTTCAATAGATAAAACCGTCGATATCTCATTGTGCCAAAGTATACCTATTGCAGAAAAAATCAATACAACAAGTGAAAGTATAGAAACCCCCGCAACGATCAATACTTTTTTAATAAGTTTTTTATTCATATCATTATACCTTTTTCCTTCTGATAATTTATCTGATTTTCTTGATCAACCTTTTAAATATTTAAAACACTTTTTCATATCCCGCCTCCCTCTTGTTGATATTTCAACAAGTGAGCTACAGTATATCACAAACTTGTTGAAATGTCAACAAGTTTTTAGACTTTTGCTTTGTCTTTTTTTTGTAAATTTTTTTCAAAACAAAAAAAGATAGGCTATTAAACCTATCTTTAAATTGCTGAAACGGTTGACTCATTCAAAAAAAATTCTATATCACTGTCTTTTCATTTGTCTTAAAAACATTAAAACCGCCAAAAAAAGGAGTGTGGCAGCGTATCCTATAACCCACCATATATGAGGAAAAATACCGGAAAAATTCCCTTTAAGCACCGCGCGTTCTATTTCAACTGCGTGAACGAACGGAAGTGCGTAAGCGATCTTCTTAAACGTCCCTCCGACAAGTTCAAGATCAAACCAGACGCCCGACAGCCACGCTGAAAGATTAGTAAGTAATCCCCCGCATATTCCGCCTACCTGCTTATCTGTAAATACACTTCCGCAGAGAAGTCCCAAAGCTATGTAAAGGACCGAAACAGGAATTATAAAAACTACTGCATACAATATCCCAGCCGTTACGTCGAGCCCTAAAGCAACAGCACAAACGTAACAAATAATGCATTGAGCGACAGATATCGGAATGATCGGCAACGTATACCCGAAAATAAAATCAGTCGGTGTAAGCGGTGTCGTATACAACCGTTGTAATAAGGAGCTTACACGGTCTTTCGATATTAAAGTTGCGGAAAAGAGCGTCATAAACGAAAGTCCGAAAACCGTAATACCGGGTGCAAGATGTTCAATTTCAAACAAATTTACGGGAATATTTGCCTGTATTGCGCTGAGCAACAATATTAAAACAATAGGAAATCCGAGTCCGAAAAAGAGATTTATGGGATCGCGTAATATTTCCTTTATATTTCTGTTTACAAATGTCAGCATTTTCATTTTACATCCCTTTAACAATACGCACGAAAGCTTGCTCGAAGCTCTCCGTTTTTGCCCTTTCTTTTATTTTATCAGCTGTATCGCAGATGAGAAGATTACCATCTTTCATAATTCCGACACGATCAGAAAGTGCTTCGGCTTCTTCCATATAATGCGTCGTCATAATTATCGTTATTTTCCCTTTAAGACTTCTTATTATTTCCCAAAGATCGCTGCGTGCAAGTACATCAAGCCCGAGTGTCGGCTCATCCAAGAAAAGAATTTGCGGATCACATATAAGCGCCATAGCAATACTCAATCTACGTTTCCAACCGCCCGAAAGCTTGCCCGCTTTCTTTTTTATAACGGACTCAAGGGAGAAAAGCTTACACAGCTCGTCTATTTTTGCTTTTTTCTTTTCTTTTTTAAATCCGTGAACACCGCATATAAGCTCAAGATTTTCGTAAACGGAAAGTCCGGGGGCTACGGCTGATTCCTGCGGAGATACGGCTATTATTGATTTAACATCCACAGCATCTTTGCAAATACTTTTACCATTCAGGAAAGCATCTCCTCCGGTCGGTGATGTAAGGCAGGAGAGCATTTTAATAACAGTCGTTTTTCCTGCACCGTTTACACCGAGCAGAGAAAAAAGCTCACCTTCATTTATACAAAGCGAAAGGTTGTTAACAGCAACTGTATCACGATATCGTTTTGTAAGCTCTTTTATTTCGATAGCATACATATTATTTTTCCTCCGTTAAATGTCTTGCCCTTATTCCAAAATAAACGTCTGTCAGCATATTACTTATAAGCTCCTCTTCAAGTGACAAAAATGACGTTGCAAGCATCGTGGCAATTCCGTGAACACACGTCCACATTTCAAGGTGCATAAGCCGTGCTTTTTCTTCCGTAACTCCGTTTGCTTTCATTATCATTTGAACCGATGCTTCAAAATCAGGCGATGGTGTGGCATCTTCGGCATCTCTGCTACGCATAAACAAAAGTTTAAACAGTTCTCTTTCTTTGATGGCAAAACGAATGTACGCCATACCGTAAGACTTATATATCGGATATTTACCGCTTTTCGCTTCATCTTCCAAAAACTTTAAATACGTTTCGTATACGGTGGATATCACAGCTCTTTTAAGCTCGTCCATCGTGGAAAAATTAGAAAACACGGGTTGAGTGGAGCAATTAAGTGCTGATGCGATCGCACGTGCATTTATCGTTTGCTCACTGCTTGTCCGCACAAGCTCAACTGCCGTTTTTATTATATCGTTTTTTGTGATCCTTGCCTTCGGTGGCATAATAACTCCTTTATATATCATATGTTATATATCATTTGTTATTTTATCATACAAACTGCAATTTGTCAATACTTATAAAAAAATGGCTCATATGGGAAATCCCATATGAGCCATGTTTTTATGAGTTGAACATTGAATAAATCTCAGAAGGAACGTGGTAACAGTATCCGTCGTTACCGTAGTCCGTTGTTCCGTCTTCTACATTTATCATACAATCGTTAATTCCGTCAGAAAAGATTGTAATCCACCCATTATACTCTATTCCGCAGACTCCTTGATTCAAAGTCGTAATAACCTTTTGACAGCTTCCGGCTACGTTCGTATTGAGTGCGAAGTCCTCAAATAATATTTTAGGTTTACTGTATAATTTTTTCAAACTTATCGCCTCTTTCGTTATTTCTTTCCGAACAAGCCGCCAAACCATTTGTCAAACCAGCCGCTTGTGGATGATCCGCTCGTTGAACTGTCAGAAATTACTTCAACTGTTTTTACTACAGGTGCACTGCATTCGCCGTCAGTGCTG
Organism: Eubacteriales bacterium; assembly: GCA_045657205.1. Classification (GTDB taxonomy): domain Bacteria; phylum Bacillota; class Clostridia; order Oscillospirales; family CAG-272; genus RGIG7213. The sequence continues at coordinate 11,535 of JAZOSS010000120.1, read as the reverse complement.
TAAGCTATAACCTCTATGGGAAGTTCGCCAGCTTCGGTTGCCTTAACGGTATAAGTCCAAGTGCGCTGTTTTGTAAACAAGCTTCTTCTGTACTTTGTAACCTCTTCACCGTTTACCGTAATATAATCAACATCGCTGCTTGTTTTAACAGTTACAGTCACCGTTTTTCCTTCCTCAACGGAGGATTTTGAAACTGATACGTCGAACGTCTCAGGTTCAAACGCTGCTATTGAATCTGATTCCATTTCAAGAGATGCCAAAGCAACATCAACAGTCTGTCTGTTAATGTAAACGGAATTTGTACGCACAACGGATGTTCCATCAGGTTTTGTTACCGTAGAAGGATCCTGTATAAACGTACGCTTGACAGTCGTTATAGAAAGAATATTATCAGAATCAGCTTCAGCAGAGTTCATTATTACTACCGTTTTACCATCAAGTGCAGATATATCGTAGTAAAGCTCTGTGGAACTTGCGATAATCTTTTCCATAAGACCTTCCGTAAAATCGTAACCCTTTTCAGCACTTGCATTAGGCGTTACCGCGTACATATTTACAACGGGAGAACCCTTAGCTGATTTCATTGCAACGTGTACTGCTGCAACGTAACCTTCAAGGTAATCATCCGTACCGAGAGTAAACGCTATCGCCTGACCGGGAGCGAGGTAGACCTCGTTGTTAGGTCCGTAGTTTGCATAGTTCTTGATAGCGCCGGAAGGATCGTTCGTGTCATCGTCGTCGAACTGATTTCTCTCGTATTGATATCTGCCGTGGAAATAGTCTACGTTTACCCACTGGTCGTATCCCGTAGTATCGCGGTTGATCGTGGGACAGCCGTCGATAAACATTGAACCATTAAGCGTTTGACCTTCCTTGTTAACGGAGGAAATTATCTCGTCGGCATCAATGATTACATCACGAAGCTCCGTATACACGGGCCAACCTTCTTTATCCTTGGTATACGCATCTTCAATAACGCCATAATCCGTACCGTCGGGGTTCGCAGGATTGTAAATTCTTACAGCGTCGAAATAGAAGTCGTAAGAATTATTTGCATCTCCTTCTTTATATCCGTTATCAAGATACTGTGAATAGGACACAGTCACAACTGCCGTATATGTGCCGTAAGCAAGGTTCTCAACACATATAACCGGTACTTGGTAAAGTGTTTCGGAAGCATCGGCGTTAATTACCCATTTATAGCTATCATCAGATTGCTTTTCATATGTGTAACCGTAATACGTATCTACAAGAAGAGTTTTTACAGCCTTATTGGTTATTACTCCACGGCCATCATACGCAAGCTCTTCCTTTGCACATTTGTAAACCTGAACGATAACAGTTCCCGTATTATGGTTTGTAAGACCGATAATATCGAATCCCGTTCCCTTAAATGTGAACTGTGCTTCACCTGTTATGTTTGCATCTACAGTTATCTTCTTCGAGTTACCGAGAGAGAATGTAGCGCACTTGTCGTACTGTGCATCATATCCGTAAATATTTCCAACATCGAATATCGTTTCGTCTACACCGGGACGGTCCTGAGCCTGAGGATTGTTATCAAGGTTTACCGATCCGGTAGTTCCCTCGATATCGGACACATTTTTCCATGCATCGGTCGTCTTTGTCTTTTTACCGTTTACAAGATTACTTTTGTAAGTCGTAAAGTCGATAAACTCTTCTTCATAGTATATGTTTGTTGCAGGTACTACCGTAACCTTACGGAACAGATAATCCATTCCGATAGCATAGGAAGGAGTACCGTTTATAAACTCAAGTGCATACGTAAATACGTCAGTGCCGTCCATTACCATTGTGTTCGGCGTATATCTTACGATATCAATACTTGTAAGTTCAGCCTTACCGTATTTACCGGTAGCAGCGCTCAAGCCATCTGAATCGTCAAAATACTTCTTATAATCAGAAGTATATTCATCTTTCGTCGCTTGATATGCCGTTATGTCTGCACCTTCGTATTGAGTAACTACAGGAAGTTTCTGCGATGTTATGGCTGTTGCTTTGAAGCCGCCTATATCGTTTTCTGTTACGTCAATATCAACGGGCAAGCCGTAGTCTATAACAACTGTTTCAGGGGACGCTGATATAGGTGACGTTACGGCAAACCATACTACCGTATTGACGTATGTATAGCCTTCTCTTGCCGCAAATAAATCGCCTGTAACAAAATCTGTATCAGCCGCAGCCGAGTCACCGGTATAAACGTATTGTTCGTTCGTTGCCGTGTTTTCACCGGATGAATACTGCGTTACGTACGTGGATTGAATTTTGCCTTCGCCCTTGGTTATCTTCCATGCACCGCCGTTGTCAGACGTTGCCTTTACCTCGTATGATGCATTTGGATCGTAAAGGGAAAGTCCCTTCGGGAGGTTTTGAGCCGTTATTGTACCTGTTTCGTTGTTCAAAGCGAACGACGTATATATTTCAGGTGAGGTTACCTTGTAAGCAAGGTCGAACGAAACGGGGCTTCCGCCGAGATGCGTTATCGGTCTTCCGTTACTGTCAACAAGATAATACGCAACGCTTACCTGTGCATCACCCCACGGGAGGTAAGGTGTGGGAACTTCTATCTCACGATAATTACCTTCAAAGTTCGTGTACGTAAGGTATGCACCCGTTTTCTTATCAGTATCCTTGTTCGTCGGATACGTACCTTTATCGCGTGTACCCTCCATAGTACCTGTAAGGTAAACGTCGAATGAAAGAACGTATTTGTTTTCAGGAACTTCACCAACAAACCACTTAAATGATTCCGCGGGAATGGTGATTGATTTACCTGAAGGATCATTAGTTGTCACAGAGTTAGCCGTAGTATTATAATAGAAATACTCTGCTTTTATTACACCGCCGGATAAAATATTTGTTTCACCCTTTTGATCGCTCTTTACCGTCGATCCGTTATTCGTAATGGTAACGGTTTCGAGGGTAGTTACCTTGCTGCCGGGCTTTATTTTACCGACAAGCTCTGCTGAAACGTACACACCGCCGACAACAGTACCTATTTCTTTATACTTGTAGGTATCATACGACTTAACTGTGATAATTGGATCTTTTCCGAGTGAAACATCAGTCGTTATCTGTTTTTTCATCTGAAGGTCAACGTCATCACTCATCGTGTCGGTAAATACTGCATTCGACAAAACCGAAATGCTGCCTGCAATAGACGTAAAAACATTCTTAATTGCAGTTACGTCGTCATTTACGAATTTTGCATACTTGTTGTCTTGGTAAATATTACTTCTCCAGTCTCGAATTACTCCGCTTTCATCATCGTCAGGAAATGTTTTCGCAAAATATTCGTGACTCCAGTCGGAGGATATCTTTCTCAAAACCTCAGCTTTGGCAGTACCGGCATTAATACGCTGATCTATATAACATGTTCCACCGTTATCATCTTCGACCGTATATCTCCTAAGCTCACCTTCAGACAACATTCCGACACCGATAGTATATATCTTAGCACCGAGTCCGTTTACGTAGTCAAGATACTTATCTGTGGGATTGGCATCGGGGTCAATAACCATATACTTTTTATCGACGCTTCCCTTGATAGCTTCCGCCATCCACATCTCACCGTACTTGTTGTAGTGAGTGTCGTAGTACGGATGAAGTTCAGTAATATCACCATCTCCGTCAGCATCATATATGTCTTTCGGAAGAACCTCTTGCAGTGTCTTTGTATAAGTTGTATTTCCCTCTTTATAAGTAAAGGATGATGTCTCGTCCAACTTACCACTATGCATATAATCGTGTAAGTCCGCGGGGGCATAAGAACACAAGCCCATATAGTTCATCTGGAGCGTTTCACCGTCACCCATAAGGATGAGGTAGGAGTCACGCTTTGTTCCATTGAGTGCGTTCTGCTTCTGACGGGCGTTGAGCGTTTCGTATGCAAGCTCAAGACCGCGGTCGTAGTTAGTTCCCGCACCGGTATACTTATAGTTTGCTACTATTTTGTCGATTTTTGACGCCAAGTCCTTGCTTTCAACAAATCTGTCGTCAACGTCGGGGATGTACTGATTGAAGCCGGCTGTCAGGAACTGTGCCGTATCAGGCTCGAGGTTCGAGTCGCAGTTAGTATCGACTTTATTAACAGCATCTCTCGTTCTGTTGAGAACGTAGCCGCCGTCGATAAGGTCGTAACCGTCGAAGGTAACAACAGATACGGCTATATCTTCTTTAGAATTTGCAAATGTAGTAAGTGCCGCTTCTATAGCGTCCGTTATAGCTTCGCGTCGTGTTTTACCGCCAATATCTACCTCCATAGAACCCGAGTTGTCGATTGCGATAACAACGTCAGCACCCGAAGACGTAGGAACACCCGTTACGGAAAGCTCAAGGCGGGCTGTACCGGTTTTCCAATAGTCGTGAGTTGACGTATCAAGCTCTTTTGTAATAACAACGCTTCCCGGGTTAGGATATACCGGGTCTCCCGTTTCAGCAGCAACCGTCAAATTAATCGAGCCGATTCTCGTATCTTGATAAAATACATGTGCACTTGTCGTCTTGTTAGCATCTGCGGAATCCGTCGTGCTTACAGCATTTTTACCTGCTGAATCTGTACTGAGCATATCCATCGTTATCGGAACTCTTGAAACGGAAACCGAACCATCGTTTTTCGTTGTCGTGATAACGATGTTTGCACCCGTAAGGTCCGCGCCTGCCGCACCGTGCTGTATTGCAACGTCAAACGTATCAATGTGCGCCGTTATGCTCTTTATCGACGTATCTTCTTCATAGTAGTAGATACGGTCGTATACCGTCATATTCGATATACCCTCTTCGATTTCTACTCCTTTGTCTTCTGTAACGTAAGCATCGACAGGGACACGAGTTGTAATGTTGTTTATTTCGTTCGCGAAATGCATTCCGCGCCATTCATTCAAATTTTTTGTAAATTCGTTAATGCCACCCTGGAGAGTACCGATGGAAGTATCACCCTGACCGTAAACTCTCGCCGGAGCGTAACACGCAAGACCTGTTCCTTTGCCGATATTCGCTGTAAGTGTTTTGCCCGATCTGTGCGTGAAACTAATACTCGTTTCCGGCATTTCGCACCAAAGATATCCCGCATGATTATACACACTGGAGGTGTCGATATTTCTTGCGACCTTAAGTGTTGAGTCCTTAGGTACAGCCGACGTATCCCACTTAACGGTGTGGATAGACGAACCCATATTGTTATAGTAAAGATATCCGGTTATCGCTTCACCACTGGTTGTAATTCCCTGCGTTTCGAATGTGAAATACGGTCCTGCATTGCTCTGTCCTAACGGATGTGCATAATTTACAAAATTTGTTTTCCATACCTCACGTTGATTTCCTTCCGGATACGCAAAATACTCTTTTTTGCCATCTATTTCAACTTCATATATATGTCTCGGATTAGCCTTAACGGTCGTAACATCCGTTATTGTATATTGAATCGCCAACGCCTTGCCGTAGCCTGATTCCGCTCTGTCAATGAGCATATAGTTCGTGCCGTTTTTGATACTGTGTGACATCTCACCGTCGGGATCAAGAGGTGTTACAAGTTTGTAAAAGCTTCCGCTTATAAGTGCCGTACCATTTCTTACAACGAGAATAAATTTACTGTAGATTTCTTTATCTTTATACTTAACGATAAGGTTATAATAAGTTCCCTCTGTTGCCGTACTCATTTGTGTGCCGTCAGCCTTGTAAAGCATATCAACGGTTACGGGAACATCATAAACCTCATCCCCTGCCATAACTTTAAGATATGCGCCTGTAGGTGCCGACGTATCAACTCCGGTTGCAACGCATCCGTAGTCATCAACAAGCCACGCTTTAACAGCTGGGATCGTTTTGTTTTTATCAGCCACCTTTTCATAGATATAAAGGACTGCACCGCTTGACGGCAGCGTTGCGTAATCTGTGTTTTTTGTGCTAACGTCGGCAACTCTCAAATAGCCTTCGTCAACAGGAAGAAAACCGGCGGTCTTCGTGCTTCCGACAAGTACAGAAACACGGGTACTACCACTGGCTTGCACATTGTATTTACCGTAAAGATATTTTGTTGTATCTTTTGCTGAATTTATAGTGTACGTGTACTTCTGTGCATCATCGTCTGCAATAAGCGAAGCATCGTTTGCGTACGCCTGCGCGTCCGCTTTTGTATTGAATATTGCAATAGAGGCTACGTCAACAGAACAACCTATGTTTGTGCTTGAACCTTCGCCTTCGTTGAAAATATCGAAACGTAATCTTGTTACATCGGTTGTCAAAGTACCTGTTTTTTGAACTATTGCATAATGCCAACCGCCATCGGGAATGTATTCACCGGAACCATAAACCTCGGTATAAGTACCGGAATTGAAGAAATGAAATTTATGTGAAGTTGCGCTATCATCATAAAGTCTGTACTTTACAACTATATAATTGAGGTTGCTTTTGAGTGTATTTGTAGGGAGATTAAGCCATATATACGGGTCTGCCACCTTCATAGTGTAAGTCGTATAGTTCCCGTTATTTACGATGTTCACTCTGTTGGTGGAGTCAGAACCGGTCGGGCGAAGCTCTGAACCGCTGTAAGTAATCTCGGGGACTATGAAAGAGTCACCAAACGCACGCGCATCTGCCTCGGCATTAAAATAAGCTATAGTTGCAATGTCAAAATAATATGAACCGTAAGTTGAACCGCCGAGATTGTTACGGGCAAAGTCTATGCGAAGCGCCGTTTCTGAACCGTTGATAGCGGAAACATTGAATACAGCTGTATGCCAATTTCCATCTGCGACGTAATTATCTGTAGTAACTTGTGTAGTATGACTGCCATTATATGAATTAAATCCTATCGCACGAGGAACATCCGTCTGCGTCATATTGGTCCTGTATCTTATCATCAAGTAATTCGGATTGCTTGCCGAATACGGGATAAACTTATAAAATTCGTTAGTTGCAGCAGAGGGCACGAATCTTACAAATTTACTGTAGGTCGTCGTTGTATAGCTTTTATCGCCGGAGCGAGATGCTGCTATATCCGCATTAGAATTTACAAGACTTGCAGAAAGCGGTTGACTTGCGCTATAGCTTGTCGCTTCATCCTTTGATGTGAAAAATCCTACGTAACCGAGGTCAAAGTTCTGTGCATCGTTAGCTGTTACTTTTGATCCGGCATCACCGAAAGGACAAAGTTCTATTCTGACAATATCGGTCGGCAAATATCCTTGCGCTTTAAGTTCTGCTAAATCGACATAAAACGTCTGCCAAGCATCACTGTTTGCCGTAGCACTCAACGTATAAGCCGCGAATTTCTTTCCGTCTTCATCTATGAGAAACAAACGACCGTCTTTTTCCGACCAGCTACCCGTGTTGTTCCAATATCTATACTTCAAGGAGATGACAGAATTTGCATCCGTGATGCCTTTTGCATCACCGCACGTATTGAAAACGTACGACATATAGCTGCCCGTGTTTGTACCTCTGCCCATACGCACGCAATTTACTCTTGAGGCATGGTCAAAAAGTATTTCATTACAGCTGTAATTGCTTGTAGTGGAATACATGTTAAGAATTATATCGTTCGGGTTATAAATAATTCCCGTGGTGTTTTTTATGTACCACTCGTATATAGTATACGCTTCGCTTGTGGACGGTGCGGCAACGTACGTACCGGCAGGGTATACCGTATCACCGTCAACGATATCGACGGGGAGGTTGTAAACGGTTCCGTTACTTGTGCCGTTCCATTCAAGCGCCGTTGCGTATTTTAAGAATGTAGCGGCTGAACCTACGGTTTTACCGCTTACAAAAGCGTAGGTTTTATCACCGCTTATCTCGTTTGAATCCTCAACGAGCCTATAAAGAGGTGTTGTAAGCGTTTTTCCCTCTACGATCGTCACGGCTTCGTCAGCAGACATTACAGAGTCTTTGAGAATCTGTGAAGCGGGGATCGCATCCGCAAGTGCAACTACCGGTGCCAAAAGCATCGACAGACACAAGAAGACGGACAAAAACCTACATCCGAATGAGTTGTTTGTTTTCATAACAAATCCTTTCCGTGCATAGCTTAATTTCCATTTTTCGCTATGCAGCACAGTTTTATATGCTTTAGTGACTACATCTAAATGATATTATATTTAGTAACAGTTTAACAAATATACCTTATGATTTTTGCACTAAACAATTACCATTTTGTAAATTTTCATCAATTTCTTGAAATTGGCAATTACTGAAAAAATTTCACACTTTTTAGTTTTTTTACCGCAAAAAAAACGTCGAAACTACAAGAGAGTGTATGATAAATAATACACCTCATCCACAAGTTACAAAGCAACTACGTCCTCTATCTACCACGCAGAAAAACCCTGTTTTTCTACAGAAAAGGCAAAAAAACAGACTTGAGTGAAAATTCAAGTCTGTTTTTATTTTATTCATCTATAAGATTTTTCGGACATTCCTCGCCTGCCTTATAAGCGGCAATGTACTGCTTCATCCACTGATAATACTTATCACCGTGTCCGCCCTTCATAGGCTCAATATCCCGGCTATACTCCTCGGTATAATTATCGACAAAAGTAACACGTCCGTTCATATCGTGCTGCCGCTGTGCTATCCACTCGTTCCACCACGTGAGAGTTACGATCTTTGGATTCGTTTCAAACACTCTCATCCACTGGCGCAAGAACGTTCTGCCGCCGTCACGTCCTATTGCCGAGGACGTATTTGACATATAGTCCGTCTGACGTGCAACGTAGACACTCATCTGCTCATAATTTCCGTCTGCATCTCTACATGGCTCGTCACCGTCGTTCAAAAACGTCCATTCGCTTTTTCCGACCTTTGCGTTTCTGCCCATATAAATTTTCACCGTCATATCACGCATTGTGAATTTATCGACGTATTTGAAGCTCGAGTGCTTCATCTGATTCGGAAAGCTCGAAGGTGCACAGAGCATAAGCGGTTTACCGTTCCAATAAACCCAGCAATCAGCATATTTATCCGTTCTGTAGAACTGCTCGTATATTGCCTCGCACGTTCTCCATCCACATTCGCCGTCGCCCTTTTTCGTTCTGTTCCAGAACACGACATGCGGTGTTTTTTTGCCTTCCGCCTTCATTTCAAGTATCGTATTAAGTATGGCTTTACACGGTTTCATTACCATATTATTCCAATACGAACCTACCCACGTTGAATAATTGGCATTCGTATTATCTATTATGATAAAATCGACACCTGCATCTGCAAGCTGTGTCATATGCGTTCTTATTACCTCTTTATCCGAGGAGGTATAATAACCGAGTGCAGGTTCTGCCCAATAGTGGAATTTGAAATAATTCCCCCATTGTCCGTTGTTTTCAAGTATCTCGGTTATATTATATATTTCCTGCCCTTCTTTAGCCACCGGATCGAACCAGGTCGAATAGCAAATGGACACAACTTTATCCATATTTGTTATATCAAGTCCTGCATCTATCGGTTGTTCTTCCGGTACATCTGTTTCGGCATCCGTCACGGGCTGTGTTTTCTCGCCGCTTTCTGCGTCCGAACCTTGTGCTTCCGTTTCGTAAGTATCAGTTCCGTTTGTATCGCTCGACGAGCAAGAGACGGAGAATATCATAATTGCCAACAGTAAAACAGAAATAACCCTTTTCATTTTATTTCCTCACGTTGCAATATCAAAGCACGCTTTCGGTCTTTTTGCCGGCATCCTTCAGGACATCCTTCATGGAATATCTGCCAACCTTCTTACCGACCATATATTTTGCCGCCTTGACTGCGCCTTGTGCAAAAAGATCACGGCTGCCCGCGGAATGTTTTATCGTTATAACTTCACCGCCGCCGCAGAACATTACTTCGTGTTCTCCGACGATAGCACCGCCTCTTATCGAGTGTATGCCTATTTCTCTGCTGTCTCTTTTTTTGCGGTAAGGCGTTCTGTCAAAAACTCTTTCCGCTTCATAAGGAAGTGCCGATTCTATTTCATCGGCTATCATCAATGCCGTACCGCTCGGTGCATCGAGCTTATTATGGTGATGAGCTTCTATAATTTCAACATCGTAGCCTTCCCCAAGTATTTCAGCCGCCTGCTTTGCAAGACGGCAAAGCAGATTTATACCGAGTGACATATTTCCCGACGTAAACACCGCCGTTTCCTTGTCCATACAGTCCATATACGCTTTTTCTTCGTCCGTATGTCCCGTTGTACATATAATTGCAGGAACGCACTTTTCTTTTGAATACGAAAGTATATCGTATATAAGGCTGTGATGTGAAAAATCTATTATAACGTCAACTCTTTCGGTAACGTCAAATATATTGCCGTAAACGGGAAACGAGCAGGAATCCTTCGTTATGTCAACACCTGCGGCTATGACATCGTCTTTGCCGCAAGCCGCGGCAACTGCCTTGCCCATACGTCCGTTACATCCGCAAAGGAGAATATTCATATTTCCTCCTTATACAAGACCGTAATTCTTCAAAACAGCAAACAGCTTTTCGTTTTCCGCATCCGTCATAGGACACAAGGGCAGACGCATATCTATATCGCACATTCCCATCATATGCATAGCTGTTTTTACGGGAATGGGGTTTACCGTCATAAACAATGCATTTATGAGTTTGAGAAGCTTCAACTGCATCTGTGCGCTTTCCTTGCACTTACCTTCGAGATAAAGGTGCGTAAGCTGTGCCGTTTCTTTGGGCATTACGTTTGAAAGAACGGAGATAACACCCGAAGCACCGACGCTCATCATAGGAACGATCTGATCGTCGTTACCGCAGTAAACGTCAATATCGTCGCCGACAGCTTCCATAAGCTCAACGATGAAGCTGAGGTTTCCGCAGGCTTCCTTTGTTGCTATGATATTGGGATGCTTTGCAAGCTCACGGTACGCATCAATGCTTATATTAACGCCCGTACGCGACGGTACGTTATAAAGAATTATCGGCTTATCACAAGCATCCGCTATTTTTGAAAAATACTCAACGAGTCCCTTTTGGCTTGTTTTATTATAGTAAGGTGTGACGTGCAAAAGCGCGTCTGCACCGACCTCGCAAGCGTGGCGGGAAAGGTCAACGGCATATGCAAAGTCATTCGAACCCGTACCTGCTATAACGGGAACTCTGCCGTTTACTTTTTTTACCGTATATTCAATGATCTCTCTGTGTTCTTCGTCCGTGAGCGTTGCCGCTTCGCCCGTCGTTCCGCACACGATTATGGAATCAACACCGCCGTCTATCTGGAAATCGACCATTTTTCCGTAGCTTTCGTAGTCGATCTTCCCATTCTTGAACGGTGTGATTATTGCAGTACCGACACCTGTAAATATAGGAGTTTCTCTTTTCATTTTAGCAAATCCTCTCTTTTATTTATTCTTTATTATTTTCTGCCGAGGTCTTTGAAAACACCGCAACCTCAAGCCCATCGTCTTTTATAAGACAGTCTTCGGGAAGCTTCAGCGCCGTGTATATCACGTACGCATCACCGACTGCCCCCGAAATATTTACAACTTGTATTATATACACGATCCAGAACCATCCCGACGGAACGAGTAT
>JAZOSS010000119.1:0-2317 GCA_045657205.1 Eubacteriales bacterium | reverse complement strand
TCGTTGAACTTTGCTCTTGTAAGAGTTGCATCAAAGTGCTTAGGCCCTGTTGCATCAGCTGTGATAAAGGGAAGGTTGATGTTCGTGCTTGTCATACCGGAAAGCTCGATCTTTGCCTTTTCAGCAGCTTCTTTAAGACGCTGAAGCGCCATTTTATCATTTTTGAGGTTGATTCCGTTTTCTTTCATAAACGTATCAGCCATCCAATCGATTATTCTGTTATCAAAGTCGTCGCCGCCGAGACGGTTGTTACCTGCTGTAGCAAGAACTTCAACGACACCGTCGCTTATTTCAAGAAGCGAAACGTCGAACGTACCGCCGCCAAGGTCGAATATGAGTATCTTCTGTTCTGAGTTATCCTTATCAACACCGTATGCAAGAGCTGCTGCCGTAGGCTCGTTTATAATTCTCTTAACGTCAAGTCCGGCAATCTTTCCTGCATCCTTTGTAGCCTGGCGCTGTGCGTCGGAGAAGTATGCGGGAACTGTGATTACAGCCTCTGTAACAGTTGTTCCGAGGTATGCTTCCGCATCAGCTTTGAGCTTCTGGAGGATCATAGCGGAAACTTCCTGAGGTGTGTAGCTCTTTCCGTCGATATCGACTTTATATCCAGTACCCATTTCTCTTTTGATCGACATTATTGTTTTATCGGGGTTTGTTATAGCCTGTCTTTTTGCAACTGCACCGACGAGTCTTTCGCCTGTCTTCGAAAATGAAACAACGGAAGGTGTTGTTCTCGCTCCTTCGGGATTCGGGATTACGACGGGTTCGCCGCCTTCAAAAACTGCAACGCAGGAGTTTGTTGTACCCAAATCTATACCAATAATTTTTCCCATGATAATTTACCTCTCTTTATCTTTACTATATTAGTTTGCAACTTTTACCATTGCATATCTTATTACACGATCACCCTTTTTATACCCTTTTTGAAGGACGAGCGATATCGTGTTTTCACCGAATTCTTCGTTTTCCTCGTGCATCACGGCACTGTGTATTTCCGCATTGAATTCATCGCCTGCGTTACCGTAAACCTCGATACCCATTTTTGCAAGCGTATCGTGGAAGCTCTTTACTATCATCTGCAATCCGTTTTTAGATTCTTCGTCAGCTGCAAATTCAAGCGCACGTTCGATATTGTCGAATATCGGAAGCATCTCCTCAACAGCGTTCATATACGCACTTGAATAGACTGCTTCGTTTTCTTTTGCGGTTCTCTTTTTGAAGTTATCGAACTCTGCAAACAGACGAACGTATTTATCCGTTGCTTCTGCTTTTTCTTTTTCAAGCTTTTCGACGGATTCCGCAAGCTGTCTGTTTTCGATCTTCAACGCTTCAATTTCTTTTTTTTCTTTCTTTTTATCCTTTTTGGAAGGTTCTTTTTCTTCCTCGGCAGGTTCTGTCACCGTTTGTTCCAACTCTTCGTTTTCTGCCATCTTAAAATTCCTTTCCATTATTTACGTTTTATTTTCTTCATCCGGGGGCTGTAATCGCTTCAATTCGTAATCTCCGAACGTTTCGGAAATACATTTTGAAAGATATTCAACCATTGCAACCACCTTCGGGTATTCCATTCGCTGCGGGCCTATGACACCTATCGCGCCGACAACCTTTCCGTCAACCTTAAAGGTCTTGAGTATTATCGAAGAGTTGGTAGCCATCGTGCTTCCCTCTCCGCCGATGTATATGCTTACGTCGTCACTGCTGTCGTTTTCGACAAGGTCCATTATTTCTTCTTTCTTATCCATTAAAGAAAGAAGCTCACGCAAATTACCGATATCGGAAAACTCGGGATGTTCAAGAAGCTTTTCAACTCCTTCAAATTTAAGCTCACCCTCGTCGTCACTGTTCATAGCGTCGTATACGCTTTTGATGACGGAAGATATCAGCACGTCGTATATTCCCATATCATTTTCCATTTTCATGATCAACGGCAATGATATTTCGGATGAAGTTTTGTGGGTTATGTTGTTGTTAAGCACTCCGCACAAGCGATTGAGAATTTCTTCATTCACTTCGGTCTTGCACTGAATGTAACGCGATTTGACCGTTTTGTCGCTCATTATCATACTTAAAATGAAATTGCGGCTGTCAACGTACGTCGTCTTGAAGCAGCTTACTATAAGGTTTGCCGCTTTGGGTTTGACGGATACGGTCGTATAATTTGTCATTGAAGCTATAAGCTTGCCGGCAGCCTTTATCATTTTGTCAAGCTGTGATATTCGCGCTCTTTGCATATTATTAAGCTCTTCAAGCTCACGTGCAGTCAAAGAATACGCCTGCATTAAGGAGTCAACGTAAAACCTGTAGCCCGCCTTTG
>JAZOSS010000118.1:0-11081 GCA_045657205.1 Eubacteriales bacterium | reverse complement strand
AGAGCAAAAGATAAGCCAACCGCTTTAGCGGTAGCTTGAGACCGCTTGCGGTTGGCAGATCTTTCGGTGGGCTTTCAGCCCCGCCAGTAACATGCCCTTATAGGGCTGAGCAAGCCACCGGCTTAGCCGGTGGTTATGACTGTACCCACCAATTCTCCGCTATGAACAACAGAGAAATTTCAGGGCGTTGTTTTATTTTAAAAGCTTGTTACCTCTCCCGGACAGAGGAGCTTATAAGGGATATCCGGACAGTTTTTGTCCATTTCAATAATGAATTTTCCGGGATCGCCGTGGTGCTGTGCGAACATCCAATAGTGATAAGGAATAACGAGCTTCGGTTTTACTTCACGGGCAAGCGTTACAGCATCCGCTTCGTTAAGATTTCCGAAAGCTCCGTTGATAGGTACGAACAAAACGTCAAGGGTACCGAATTTCGTATACTCGTTCACTCTGTCAAGGCGCAGACATGTGTCACCCGTTATGCAAAATCTTTTTTCGTCACATTCAATGATAACACCGAAGGCATCGGGTGCGGCGTCGCCGTGGTCACACGGAATAAAATGAATCGTAAATCCCTTTATGCTTACGCTGTCACCTGCGGAAAAGAACCTCGTTTTGTCACTGAGTACGCCCAATTTTTCACACTCGTCTTTACAGCGTAACGAACCGCAAAGAACGGTGTTTTCAGCCAAAAGCGAGGTTACGGAATCAATGTCAAAATGATCGTAATGTGCGTGTGTTGTCACAACGATGTCGGCGCATACCTCACTCGGGGCGACGAGCTTCGGACACAGCCGTTTAAAGCCGTCATCTCTTTCAACGCAGTCCGAAAGGTATAGGTCAAGTGCCAGAGTGTATCCGTCTTTGTTTCTGAAAACGTATCCTGCCTGTCCTGCAAAAAATACGTTCGTTTTATTTTTATCGCAGGAAATTTTATCAAACAATCCCATTTTGTTACCTCCCAAGAGAATAGTGTCATTATACAACACAAAATATCCGCTTGTCAAGATGAAAGAATATTTAATATATAGTACAAAAATTGTAATTTTTTTGTTACTGTTATTGACTAAATATAAATAAAGGACTATAATGACTGTAATTCGTAAATAACAAACTGATGTTTGAAAGGAATAAAACAATGAAAAGAGTTTACAATTTTTCGGCAGGCCCTTCCGCTTTGCCCTTGTCCGTGCTTGAACGTGCTGCAAAAGAAATGGTTTGCTGCGGCGAAGCAGGAATGTCCGTTATGGAAATGAGCCACCGCTCACCTGCATACGATGCAATAATCAAGGATGCAGAAGCACTTTTGCGTAAAATAATGAACATCCCCGACAATTACAGCGTTCTCTTCCTTCAGGGCGGTGCATCGCTTCAGTTTGCTTCCGTTCCGCTCAACCTTATGAAGAACAAGAAGGCTGACTACATCGTAAGCGGTCAGTTCTCCGGCAAGGCTCTTAAGGAAGCTGAAAAATACGGTGATGCAAGACTCGTTGCAACATCCAAAGATAAAAACTTTACATATATTCCCCAGGTAAAGCGTGAGGATTTCCGTGACGATGCTGACTATGTTCACATCTGCTTCAACAACACGATATACGGAACAAAGTTCAATTATATCCCCGATACAGGCGATATTCCGCTCGTTGCCGATATGTCTTCCTGCATCCTTTCAGAACCCGTTGACGTATCAAAGTTCGGTGTAATATATGCAGGCGCACAGAAGAACGTCGCTCCCGCAGGTCTTACGATCGTTATCGTAAGAAACGACCTTCTCGGTACTGCACGTGAGGATATCCCCACGGTCATGGATTACAAGGTAATGGCAGAAAACGAGTCTATGTACAACACTCCCCCCTGCTATCCTATCTACATTGCAAAGCTCGTATTTGAATGGATCGAATCCCTCGGCGGACTTGAAGCAATGAAGAAGCTCAACGAAGAAAAAGCGGCAATTCTTTACAACTACCTCGATTCACAGAGCTACTACACGGCTCCCGTTGAAAAGGATTACCGTTCAATGATGAATGTTACGTTCGTAACGGGCGATCCCGATCTTGATAAGAAGTTCGCAAAAGAAGCTGACGCTCGCGGATTCAAGAACATCAAGGGCCACCGTTCCGTCGGCGGTATGCGTGCATCCATTTATAACGCTATGCCCATCGAAGGCGTAAAGGCACTCGTTGAATTTATGGACGAGTTTGCAAAAAACAACCCCAAAGCGTAACGAAAGGAACGGATGATTATGAAGATCCAGCTTTTAAATAAAATAGCAAAATGCGGCACGGCCGTATTTGACGATAAATACACCGTAGGCGAGGAAATTGAAAATCCCGATGCTATAATGGTGCGTTCTGCCGCTATGCACGATATGCAGTTCGGCGATAACCTCAAGGCTATCGCACGTGCAGGTGCAGGTGTCAACAACATCCCCGTTGACAGATGTGCAGACCTCGGCATCGTTGTATTCAATACGCCCGGTGCTAACGCAAACGCTGTTAAAGAGCTTGTAATTGCAGGTCTTTTGCTTGCTTCCCGTGATATCGTCGGCGGTATCGAATGGGTTAAGGAAAACAGCAGTGATCCCGATATTGCAAAGAGCGTTGAAAAGAACAAGAGCAAGTTTGCAGGCCACGAGCTTAAAGGTAAAAAGCTCGGTGTTATCGGTCTTGGTGCTATCGGCGGACCTCTTTGTAACCTCGCGCGTCATTTCGGTATGGAAGTATACGGATGCGATCCGTACCTTTCCGTTGAAGCGGCGTGGAACATCTCCCGCGACGTTCACAGAATTATGACAAGAGAAGAAATATTCAAGGAATGTGATTTTATATCCATCCACACACCTCTCGTTGTAAACGACGATCCCAAGGTTGCAACGAAGGGAATGATAAACGACGGCACGATCGCGATGATGAAGGACGGAGTCGTTATCCTTAACTTCGCACGTGACGCTCTCGTTGACGACGATGCAATAGAAAAGGCACTTGCAAGCGGCAAGGTTGCAAGATACGTAACGGACTTCCCCAACGCAAGAACGGCAGGTATGAAGGGCGTTATCGCTATCCCCCACCTCGGTGCATCCACGGAAGAAGCAGAGGACAACTGTGCTGTTATGGCGGCTCACGAGCTCGTTGATTTCCTTGAATGCGGAAATATCAAAAACAGCGTAAACTTCCCCAACGTTGAGCTTCCTCACAACGGTGACTGCCGTATGTGCGTGTTCCACAAGAACATCCCCAACGTGCTTTCACAGATAACGGCGGCAGTTTCCGATGCAAACATCAACATCGAAAACTTCATCAACAAATCGAAGAAGGAAAATGCTTACACGGTAGTTGAAATAAACGGTGAGCTTCCCGAAAGCGTTGTTGAAAAGGTATCTGCTATCGAAGGCGTCGTAAGAATAAACGTAATAAAATAAATTCTATAAAACGTAAAAATAAAGATTGGCTTTATCGGAGGATATCCGGTAAAACCAATCTTTTATTTTATATTCTTTTTATAATACGCAACGGTGAGGTCTGTTACGAGGTCGTAGGAGCGTATGCCTGCAGTCTGCCCCTGTCCTTGAAGATACGCATTGTTGATGCTTCCGGTAACGGTTGCCGCGGTGTTGTCTTCATATTTTTCAAAAAAATTATTGTAGGCAACAAGCTCACACCGCACCTTTTCGTCCATATTGGCAAGAACGGTATAATACACCTCTTTATCGGCTGAATAAAGGGCGGATGACGTATATTCGTAAACGGAAAGATATCCGCTGTATCTTATATACGGATCATCCGAGGCGATACAAACGAGAAAGGCTATGAAATTTGCCTCATCCTCTCGGCTGATGCCCCTTTGGTGAGCCTTTTCGTGTGCTACGGTAAACGGCAGGGTATAGTCGGGAAAGTTCGTGTTGATATTCGCCTCCCCGGTAAAGAACGTGTAAACACCTGCTATGTGCGTGTACGTCCAGGGCTTTGAAAGCATAACGGGCTTGACGGAGGTGTTGAGCTTTTGTATAAAAGAATATTCCTTGCATATTTTCTCATATGCGTCGTTAATTTTGTCATCAAGCTCTGAAATAGAATACGGCATAAGCGAAAACGATGCGTATGAATAGCTTACGTTTTCCGCTTCCTCATTTACTCGTTCCAGAAGGAACTGTGAGGTCTGCAAAAGTTCCTCGACCGACACGGGCTGTTTGTCAAGAGATAATTTTTCATCAAGCGGGGACGTATAGTATCCCGGTGTAAAATTAATTAAAAGTATTGAAAAAACGAGTGCGGCACACGAAAACATACTGACGATGTATCTCACCGTTGCACGCGTGCTGTATACCGTATGCCTGAATGCGTACACGATTAAAACCGTGACGGTTACAGGCAGACACAAAAGGATATATTCGGCTAAAGAAAACGGTAAAAGCGTCGTTAAGTACGCAAGTATTGCCCTGAAAACGGAGGAAATATTTTCGTTCCAGAAATTTGCAAACGAAACGCTTTTTTTAGCTATTGCCGCAATTACAAGACCGAATATAAACACACCGTATATGATGAGCGCAGGTGTCGGAATATAGCTTTTAATCTTTTTTAAAATTCTCATATATCATTTTAAATCTTTCGGGTATATCTGCCGTTATCTTTATTTCTTCACCCGTTTCGGGGTGCAAAAACGTAAGGGAAGATGCGTGGAGCATAAGCGGATATCCGTCGTTTTTTCCGTAAAGAACGTCACCGACGATGGGTGTGCCGATGTATGACGTATGCACGCGGAGCTGATGAGTCCTGCCTGTTATAGGCGTAAGCTTCACCAAAGAATATTTTTCACCGTGCGTTACCGTTTTGTAATGCGTGACGGCGCTTTTGCCTTCGTTATCACCGCATATGCATCTGAATATTACGCTTTCTTCTTTTCTTTTGATGTTTTTTTCGATGATGCCCGAATCATCCGTTTTTCCGTGAAGCAAAGCCGTATACTCTTTTTGTATACCGCCGCACGAAAGAGTTTTGCAAAGCTTTGCGGCAATTACTGCATTTTTGGCGCACAAAACGACACCCGAGGTGTCCTTGTCGAGTCTGTTCACCGCTCTGAATATACATTTTTCCCCTTTTTGTAAAAGATAATACGTAAGGGCGTTTGCAAGTGTATCGTCAAAATGGCCGTGTGACGGGTGCGTCGGCATTCCGTGAGGTTTGTTTAAAGCTATTATTCCCCCGTCCTCGTATAAAATATCAAGCGGGATGTTTACCGGAATTATATTTTCGCTTGCCTTTTCGTCGGATATATCAAGGCGCAAGACGTCGCCTTCTTTGAGAATATACCGCACCGTCTTTTTTTCTCCGTTTACTGTAATGCCGAAGGGCTTGGCTTTCAGCCTTGTTATTTGTGAAGAGGAAAGAGAAAGCTGCTGACGCAGAAAATCGCGCAGCAGCCCCTCTTGCCCTTTGGTGATCGTATATATCAAGGCTTATTTTATCTTTACTGTCCAGCCGAAGGTATCTTCAACAGTACCCCACTGAATACCTGTAAGTGTATCGTAAAGTCTTTGGGAGATAGCACCTATCTTGCCGTCGTTGATAACTGCTTTCTTGTTTTCGTCGTCAAGTGAACCGATGGGGGAGATAACAGCCGCAGTACCCGTACCGAAAGCCTCGCGAAGCTCGCCCTTGTCGTAAGCTTCGTAAAGCTCGTCAACGGAAAGACGTCTTTCGGAAACCTTTACGCCCCAGCTCTTGAGAAGCTCAACGCACGAAGCTCTCGTAACGCCGGGAAGGATGTTGCCTTCGTCAAGAGCAGGTGTGATAACTTCGTCACCGATAACGAAAAATACGTTCATGGCACCGACCTCGTCGATGTATTTTCTTTCAACACCGTCAAGCCAGAGAACCTGGGAATAACCGAGCTTGTTTGCCTTTTCCTGACCTTTAAGCGATGCCGCGTAGTTACCGCCGACCTTAGCGTAACCCGTACCGCCCTTTACTGCACGAACGTATTCGCGTTCGATGAATATCTTGACGGGGTTGATGCCTTCAGCGTAGTATGCCGCAACGGGGGAAAGGATTATGCAGAAGATGTACGTGTGTGAGGGGTGAACGCCGAGCATAGGATCCGTTGCGATGATGAACGGTCTTATGTAGAGCGACGTGCCGACCTTCGTGGGTATCCAGTCTTCGTCAAAGAGAACTGTCTCCGTGATAGCCTGCAAAACGTCCTCGTTGGGGATCTGGGGAATGCAAAGTCTGTCGTTTGTGTTTGCCATACGTTCAATGTTCTTCATAGGGCGGAAAAGCTGTACGCCGCCGTCGGGTGTCTTGTACGCTTTCATACCTTCGAACATTTCCTGCGCGTAGTGGAATACCATAGCGGAGGGTTCGAGCTCAAGCGGAGCGTAGGGAACGATCCTTGCATCGTGCCAGCCCTTTTCCGTGCTGTAGTTCATAAGGAACATATGGTCGGTAAAGTATTTACCGAAGCCGAGATTGTTGTAATCCGGCTTTACTTTGGGTGTTTGCGTTCTTTCTTTTCTGATGTTAAGCATAATTTCATCTCCATTTATTTTAAATATATTTTTTTACAAAATCGTATAATATGGCGGCTATTCTTTTATAGCCTGAAACCGACGGGTGAACGCCGTCACGCAGAAGTGCTGTATGGTTTGACTTGTTTATTCCCGAAAGCGTACGCATATCGCATACGGGAAAGCCCGTTTTTTCCGCTACCTCTTTCATACATCTGTAGTAGTCGTAAAGCGTGTGTCCGACAGCGTTTTTCGTATCAAACGCTTCGTATTTCACACTTTGCCCTTCGTATTCGGAATAACGGTATATCGGCGTTACGTAAACGACGGCGGATTTCGGGTACATTTCCGAAAGCTTCAGCATCGTTTTGCGAAGACTTCCGCAGAAATTGCCGCAAATTCTACTGTCGGGATCACCGAGCGGAACACCGTAAAACCAGTCGTTCGTGCCTGCCCAGACGATGACAAGCTCGACGTCATCGTGAATTTCACCATCGCACACCGTATCGCATACGGAATACGGATAACCCGAGGAAAGCGCCGCTTCGTTATGTGCGTAATTTATCATTTTTTCGGCTCCGAGCAGGTCTTTAAGCTCCTGCTCGAATCCTCCGCGTGAAAAATTCGTCGTCGATATGCTGTCGCCGTAAATGACACAGTTTTTCATTCTTCCGTACCGCCTGATGAGTCTGTGCCTTCTTCTTTTTCTTCCGTCACCGCTTCGGCATCTTCTGCTTCTTTTTCAAGACGCTCACGCTCAAGCTGTTCGTTTAAAAGCCTTACGCGTTCAAGATGCTTTGAATAAGTCGATTCGGGACTGTTCAGAAGCGTGAGTATATGCTCTTTTCTTGCCTTGCGCTTTTTGCAGTCGCCTATACTGAAAAATACGAGTATCGCTATACCGAACACACTTGCACCGGCACCTATCAAAAATCCCTGCGGTACGTAGTTCAACTCTATCGTATGTTCTCCGGGGGTAACAGTGAAGGCAAGGAGCGAGTCGAGAGTTTTTTCAAGCTCGACCTTCTTTCCGTCAACCTTGACAGTCCAGCCTTCGTCGTAGGGGATCGAAGAAAATACCGTCGTGTTGCCATCCGTTACGTTTATCGTGCCTTTTATCGTGTCGTCGTCGAATTCAGTTACCTTTATCTTGCTTTCGGAAAGCTCTTTCATCGCACTTTCGAAGGCTTCTTCGTCAAAATAATAGATATAATCTTCGTTTGCGTGGATGTAAAGGTCGTCTTCCTTCAAGTTGAGCTGTACCGTTATCTCGTGTCCCTTTTCGTATTCGCCCAGAAGCAGTATCGTGTGCGTTTCGTTTGTGAGATACGAGCCCTTTGAAACGAATGATGACGTTCTTTCGTCGGTCGGGTCTTCATCCTTTATGCGGAGAGTCGTGTTTCTGGGATAGTTTGAAGAAAAGTGAATGTAAATATCACTTGTGTCCTCCATCGTGAAGGTATATTCAACGAATCCTTTGCCGCCTTTTTCCGTCAAAGCGTATTTTTTGTGCGTGTAACCGCCTGCATACGCCTCTCTTACACCGCTTGTGCTGACGTTATCGACCGTGACGGGGACGTATATCTGCACGTCGTGACCGAGCATCGCTGAAACTATCTTGTTTAAGATGTCGGGGGCTGTACGGTCGAGAAGCTTTCCTTCTTCGTCCTCTGCGTTAAAGCTGTACTTGAGAATATCATCCGAAACGCCGTAAAGCATAGGCAGTGCGTAATCGTTTATATAAGCGTAGAGCTTGTCGGGATCCGTCACGTCGGTGCTTGTCGGATCTATCTGCTCTAAAAGCTGACTGTATTCCTTCGGCATACTTTCCGGTTTATCCGTCAAAACGTATTTTATGCCGAGAAGCGAGTCGCCGACGGGGTTCGTTCCGACGTATCGTGACCAGTGCGATTTCGATGCGTAGCCCATTTTATTGAGAAGTGTTATTACGGATTGGTTGAGAGTTGAAGTTGAACCCGATATACCTCTCATTCGTAACGTCATATTGTCGTTTACCTTACGGAATGACGTTTTTTCCATACGGTAAAGGGAAATATCGCTTTTTTGAACGTCCTCCGTTATTCCGCGCCATCTGTCGAAATATTGAACGTAGCTCGTACGTGTAGAATAGTAAACGTCGTCGTGAAGCTTGAACATATCGTATACGCCGTTTATGAAAAGCTCAAGACATACGACACAGCAGAGTATGACGGGAGCCGCTTTGCTGTTTTTCTTCGTGACCGCCCACATAATTCCGACGAGCACGCCTATCATTATAAGCCAGAACCAGACAGAAAGGATGAGCCCCGGTTCGTATCCGCCGGATTCTTCGGCTTTTGTGTAAAGCCAATCATATTCACCCGTTTCGGTGTTGACAAGCTTTTGTACGATTACGCTGAAGCCCGCAAGCGCCGCCCCCGTTCCGAGGATGGTACGGTACATATGCGGTCTTAAATATCTGAAGGCATCGTATGCAAACACGAGCACCAAAAAGCAGAACATAAAGCTGTATCTGTAGTTAAGCCAGTTCGGCTTCTGCATACCGTGCCAGAATATATCAATGGTCGAGCCCGTGAAGGAAAGAACCATAGCGGCAAGGAATATACCGCCCATAAGCTTCTGCCTGCCGTTTATCCTGTCGGTAAGGAAGTAAGCGGGAAGAAGCAAAAGGGAAAGTGTTCCGCAGTAGATAAAAGGAAGTCCTTCGGGACGTACGGTGTCGTAGGAATTCGGCATCATCTGTGTCAGTATCTCAAGAAAATCAAATTTTGCCGAAAACGTGAAATTCGGATTTGAAAAGTCGTTTTTGCCGAATTCAAGTGAGTAGAACGTCGGCAAAATTATCACAGCCGCAATAGCCGCCGCAATTACCGAGAAAGCCGCCCATTTATAAAAAGCGAAGAAAAATCTCGGAAAATCACCCATTTTATGATGCGATACGTAGTAGTAAAGGAAGTAGAGCACGACGAATATCGCGATCATAAATCCGATGTAGAAGTTTGCGATAAAGCAAAGTGCAAGACATATCGTGTACATCTTGAATCTGCCCTTGTCAACGAGAGATTCAAGACCGAGCAAAATAAGCGGCAGATAGATGAGGGCATCCATCCACATCGTGTTCATCGCCTGTACGAATGCGTAGCTTGACAATGAGTACATACATGAGAACATTATTACGTTGAGAGGAGTCGATCTTCTCGTTTTATGCAGGTAATATCCGAACGTGAAGCCCATGCTTCCGCATTTCAAAAGCGTTATTGCAAGAAGTGCTTCCGTTATGCCGTCTTTTGGAAAAAGCAGGGTGAGAAGCGTGAACGGGCTTGCAACGTAATAAGCGTAAATTCCCGAAAATTCACCCGAAAGCGACCTGTACCACGTGTAAAACGGTGACGATTGACCTTGCAAAATGTCACGCATACCCTCAAAGAAGTATACGTACTGGCCGTTTAAGTCGAGTACCAGAACGGATTTTTCGCCGAACGGATACACGCCTCTTACGATGAAAATGAGCCACATTATCAGAAGCGGTACCAAAAAGCAGGCGACGAGATATAATTTAGGTGAATCCGCAACCTTGAAAAATGCGTTTTTGCATTTTGTAAAAAGCGGATTATTTTTCTTAAATTCGGTCTGATTCATTAAATTTTCCTTCCGTGGGATTATTTCCGTCCTTTATGCGGGATATTGCGTCGGCAAGTATTTTCTCAATTTCTTCAGCGGTGTCGGCACGGTTTATTTTTTCTCTTACAGAACTGCCGCCGCGTATGCCTTTTGTATACCAGCCTGCGTGCTTTCTCGATTCAAAAACTCCGAGCTGTCCTTTTTCTTCGACAAGTGCCCGCATATGAACGCCTGCGGCAATGAGCCTTTCTTCCGCTGTCGGCGGTGTGTAGCTTACGCCTTCAAGCCTTGCCTTTATTTCTTCAAATATGAACGGATTGCCGAGTGCTCCGCGCCCGACGGCGCCTCCGTCGCATTTTGTGTATTCAACGATGCGGATAAAATCGTCAGCACACATTATGTCGCCGTTTGCGATAACGGGTATCTTCAATGCGCTTTTCACCTCGGCTATGATATCGTAATCAACTGTGCCGTCGATGTACATATCCTCTCTCGTTCTGCCGTGTACGCATACGGCGGATGCCCCGGCGGACTCCGCGGTCTTTGCTATTTCAACGGCGTTTTTTTTTCCTCTTTCGTATCCTGCACGTATTTTTACCGTGACGGGAATATTGCAGGCGGATACGGCTTTTTCAACTATCCTGCCTGCTAAAAGAGGGCTTTTCATAATAGCCGAACCGTCATTACCCGATACTATTTTTTTAACGGGACAGCCCATATTTATGTCAATGGCGCACGGCGGTGTTTCAAGAAGGGATAAAGCGCGTGCCGCCTCTGCCATCATATCGGGATCGTGACCGAATATCTGAACGGCGCACGGAAATTCTCCCTTTGAAAGCTTTGCTATTTCGTACGTTTTTTTGTCACCGTAGTGCATCGCCGCTGCCGAGACCATCTCCGTCGTCATATACTCGACACCGTATTTTTTATATATTTTTCTTGAGGCAATATCCGTAAC
>JAZOSS010000117.1:0-6203 GCA_045657205.1 Eubacteriales bacterium | reverse complement strand
CAGAGGACTCGTGACCTTTGTGTCCGACTGCTACGGCACCGAATATATGCACCTTTTCACCGCCCTTGGCTACGACGGAGAGATTAATTACGACTGCGACGAGGGCGTGCTCGAGTGGGTGAAAAAGGAGGTAGTCCCCACTCTTCCCATTTGGGAGGGCGACAAGATTTTCCTTTCGCTCCTTGCCACCGAGGACAAGTTCTTTTCCCTAAAGCTCGTCTACGAGGGAGATAGACTCGTGTCACACACTATTGAATAACGATAGCCTGCCAAGTAAACGGCAGGCTATATATTTTTGCAAAATTTCCATTATCCTCTTGCATTTCATGCTTTCTTATGCTAAAATGTAGTTGCCAAACAAATTTCATAAGCACTTATAGGGATATTTTTCTCTTTTTTCAAAAAAGGGCGAATTATACCTTTTTTGTCGTGCAAACTACTAGTATGAATTTGATAAAAATGCAAGTTCCGTCGAGTTAGTTTGTACGATGAAATATCCGTATACTTGCTTGAAATTTGTTTGGCGACAGTTGGAGTTTGCGTTTTTAGTGCGACAGCTCAGCTGTCGCACTTTTTATATTTATAAACAAGAAAAGGAGAAAGAAAAAATGAAACGATTTTTGTTATGCGCACTACTGACAGCTTTGATGGTTTTTTCAATGGTAGCGTGTAATGGCGAGACGCCGAGTAGCGACTCGGAATTTGATACAAGCAAGGTGACCTTTGCCTCGGCTTACAGCAGAGCGCAGGAACTCGGCTTTGAGGGAACGCTTGAGGAATTTATCGAGCTTATCAGCGGTAAGGACGGCGCTAACGGTAAAGACGGTACTGACGGTGTAACGCCTACCATTGAAATTAGCAACGACGGATACTGGGTAATTAATGGTGTAAAAACCGAACATAAAGCTATCGGTGTCAATGGAGCAAATGGCACTAACGGAACTAATGGTACGAATGGTGCAAACGGTACAAACGGTGTTGACGGTAAAACTCCCTATATCCAGGATGGTTACTGGTACATAGACGGTGAGAATACCGGTGTTAAAGCCGAGGGCGTTGACGGTACGAATGGTACTAATGGCACAAACGGCACAAACGGTGTTGACGGTAAAACTCCCTATATCCAGGATGGTTACTGGTACATAGACGGTGAGAACACCGGTGTTAAAGCCGAGGGCGTTGACGGCACGAACGGTAAAGACGGAACTGACGGCGTAACGCCTACCATTGAAATTAGTAACGACGGATACTGGGTAATTAATGGTGTAAAAACCGAGCATAAAGCTATCGGTGTCGATGGAACAAATGGCACTAACGGAAATGACGGTACAAACGGCACAAACGGTGTTGACGGTAAAACTCCCTATATCCAGGATGGTTACTGGTACATAGACGGTGAGAATACCGGTGTTAAAGCCGAGGGCGTTGACGGCACGAACGGTACAAACGGCACAAACGGTGTTGGAATCGAAAGTGTTGAACTTGACGAAAACGGTGATTTAGTTATCACGTTCACCGATGGCAGAACTCAAACCGTGACAATGCCCGAAAAGGAAGAACACGAGCACACCTTTGGCGCTTGGGTAGATTACAGCGGTAACGATAACGTTAGTTGTGAAAACCGCCTCTTTTACCGTATATGCGCCGAGTGTAACGTCCTTGAGTGGAAGAGCGGCAGTTATGATAACCACAGCTTTACAACCGTAACGACCGAGCCGACCTGCACGTCAGTCGGATATGACACGAAGACCTGCTCTATCTGCGGCAAGGTGGAAGTAACGAACGAAACACCCGTAGCCGACCACGAGTGGAAGAGTGAGTATACAACAAACGACTCCTACCACTGGATAGAGTGCGAGGGCTGTACTGCGACCAAGAATTATGCCGAGCATACCTTAGATGAAGACGGTGTTTGTACCGTATGCGACGCTGTCGTAATGCCAACCGAGGGTATTATCTACGAGCTTTCTCCTGACGGCACTTACGCCTCCGTACTTGGATATAGCGGTACCGCAAAGAGAGTAAGAATAGCCGACACATACGAGGGAGCACCTGTTACCGAGATTTGTTCTGAGGCGTTTTATAATAACGATAATATAACCTCTGTAATAATCCCTGACAGTGTAACCACAATAGGACGTTATGCGTTCTATGATTGCTCCAGCCTTACTAGTGTAATATTTGAGAATCCCTACGGCTGGTGGTACACGCCATACTATGCTGCAACGAGCGGTACGGACATTTCAAGCAGCAGTCTTTCAACTGCGGCAACTGCGGCAGAATATCTTGTTACAACATATTACAACTACTACTGGTATCGCAGTTAAAATAGAACAACCCAAGGACGGTTTTTGCCGTCCTTGGGTTGTTTCGGGCTTATTATCAGATAAAAAATATTGAGGCGGCATAAACTGCCTCAATATTTTTAGCGCGCCTAACAGGACAAGTTGAACTGACTTTGCAAGCAAAGTCGCAAGTTTGTCTTGACGGACACCGTCCGTCATTTGCTTCGCAAAGCGCCAAACGTTGCCTGCCACCATCGCCTGCGGCATTGGGCTGGTTCTTCGAGCTAATTACACAGACCAAAAATAAAAGGACGGCTTTTGCCGTCCTTTTGTTTTTGGTGCGGTAATGCATTTCAAATCCGGACCGGAGGAAGCAGAATTCAGTTCCGAGAGGAAAACCGTTTTCGTTCCGTCCTTATAGTTAAGTGTGAATGTAATTTTATCATCGTAGAGATAGATCGCATTGATAAATCCGTCAATCAGACGTTGTTTTCCATCATTTGTGGAAAGGTCTGATTTTTTGAATTTCTCAATACCGAAGCGTATCTGCTCTTTCGTAAAGAAAGGTCTTTGTATCTGTTCTTCTATAATGATCATATCAAGCTCGCGCTTTTCCTTTTCAAGCTGTGCCAAGCGTTCTTTAGTTGACTCGAAAATCATTCCTTGCTCAATTGCTTGTATGATGTTGCCGATACGTTTTTCTGCGTCGGCAAGTTGTTCGCGGAGGCGCGGCAGGCGAGGATTTTCATCCGTTTGAAAATCAAAGATGGTATCTACAAGATAGGATACCAGCACCTCGTCATTCAAAATTTCAAGTGCTTTTTGTACGGCTAAATCCTCAATCCACTCCTTGCGAACCGTCTTTTTATCACAAGTGTGCTTCTTGGCGTTGACACATTTATAATAGCGGTGAACACTCTTGTTTCTTGCCGTACCCTCTTCACCTACCATAGACGGGTTCGCCGTTACACCAGTCAGAATAAGAGCTTACAATTTTATGTAATTCATGTATTTATCTATGCTTTCGATTTTTTTTTGAGCACTTTTGCGATAATCGGAGGGCGTTGTGTTAGAAATCTGTTTAAATGCTCGGGAAAAACTACGAAGGTTTGCATAACCACATTCATATGAAATCTGAATGATACTGTCTTGTGTGTAAATAAGCATTTTTTTTGCCTTTTCTACGCGAAGACAGTTTAATAGAGTTCGGAAATTCATACCGAATTGTTTGGGTATTTGATGTGAGAGATAATTTTCCGAATAGCCGAGTGCATATCCGACGTCTGCAAGCGATACAGGGGACGATAAATTGTTAAGTAACCATTCTATTATTTTTCCCGGAAGTGAATGTTCGTTTTGCTTAGGGATCAGCTGTATCTGCGCGGTAAAGCTTGACAGGGCGGCGTAAAGACAAGATTTGACATTAAAAAATTGCATATTGTTTTTTTGGACAAGAGCGCTTAAAAAATAGGCGACACTCTCTTCACTGCCTGTGAACACAGCGGTTTCGCCTATTCGATTGTTGTAGAACGAGAAAAAGTCAGCAACAAGCAGGGGGGCGAATACGCAGTTCCAAACACATGTGTACTGCGGTGTATGAAAAGAGTGGGCTTGAAATGGAAAAATAAAGACAAATTGTCCCTTTTTCGCCTTTTCTGTCCTGTCGTCAACCGTCACCTCTATCTCTCCATCTAACACAAGCATAAGCTCTGCAAATTGATGAAGGTGTGAGGGGCAGTTGAAACGATTTTCGTGCTTGCGACATCGGAATTCATTTGTTCCTCCAAAATTCTCAGATTGTATATGCATCTAACAAATCGCCTTTCATAATATCAGATTTTGTCCTATTATTATACCATTGATGTCGAGACAAGTCAATACTTTTATGATAAAATAATAAAGTACTTTGGAGAATTGACAAATGATTATGATTTTGTTATGCTTGGATAGTGATGTAAAAGCATATAAGGCTTGCCATTAATTTGGATACGAGCGCAAGTTGAAAGCGGCAAAATCATAGCAGCATGTATTGGAATGCGTGGAGATATATTTTTGCTTTTTAACGCAAGGTGTTTGGTAATTACTACTAAGAGTTGAATGGAGGTATGAACGAAAATGTCAAAAAATGTAAAAATCTTAAGCTTTGTTATGGTGCTGTGTGTATTGCTATCGGCTGTTGCTTGTGCAAAACATGATGCCTCGGAGACATCTAGTGATACTGATGATACTGATGTTTCGGGTATTTCAACTGACGGAAACAATGGTGAGGGTCCAACTCCAATTATGGATGATTTTGGCGGTTATCAATTCAAGGTTCTCACGCGTGGTTCGGGTATGTATACGAGCGATGATATAACCGGCGATATAACTGGTAATGTTTTGTCTCTTGCGACATATACGCGGAATGCAGCATTGGAAGAAAAATTTAATTTTTCTATTGTAGAAACAAAAGAAAAAGATTGGAACGCAGTTGCCAAGAGGCTTGCCTCTGCGGGCGAACACAGCTACGATATGTGGAGCTTCAAAATGGCTGATATGCCTGAACACGGACAGGAAGGGTACATTTACAATCTTAATGAGGTTGACGGATTGAATTTGGATGCATCTTATTATGACCAAGCTACAAGAAATTCGGTTTCATTTGCAAACTACTTGTTCTTTATGACGGGTGATATGCTCTATATGGATGATCTCGCGATATCTTGCGTACTTTATCACCCCACGCTTTGGGATACCTTGAAATGCAGTGAGGTGTACGGTAAAGATATATACACTCTTGTAAAGGATGGGGAGTGGACTTTTGAAGCTTTCAAAACTATTGCTGCGAAAGCAACAGCGGATATTAACGGTGATGGGGTTTACGATGATGAAAATGACCAGTGGGGGTGCGGTTACGCTAACGGAGATATATTCACGATGAGTATTGCTCTTGGCAATCAAGTTGTGAAAAAGGATGCAGACGATGTTTTTTACTTGAATGACGATGAAAAGATAATCACGGATCTTCAAAATATATTTGCATTCTTCAATTCGCGTTCCTGTATAAAGGATGGAACATACACTCGTGGACGTCACCTATTCCAGATACTCCAGTTGGCAAACGGCGCGGGTCCCAACAGTCCTATTCGAGCTGCCGGCATCGATTATGGTATTGTACCTGCTCCAAAGTTGGATAAAGATGATGGCTGGTATAAATCTTATGTATCTGCATACGCGGCGAACTGTATTGCTATTCCAACTACGGTTACGGAAATTGATAAAGTCGCAAATATCATAGAGCTTATATCTTATGAATCTCAATCAACGCTCGTTCCTAAACTGTCAGAGTACTTGTTTGCGAATGTTTCGCAGCACGCAGAAGATGTGGAGATGATAGAAATACTCAAGGAAACAAGAACTTATGAAAATGCGTACATATGGTCAACAGGTTCTATCTACTCAACACTTATTGATCTTAATGCGGCTAACGGAGAAGGTATAAAGAGCTCGTTTGAAACCTCAAAGCAGGCTGTTGAAGCTTCAGTCGCTCGCAAACTGCAGAGATTACAACAATTAGGATAATATATGTTATATTTACAGGAGGAATTTAGGGTATGAAAAAATACACTTCACCAAACGCCGTGGTCGTAGTGCTCAGTGCTCACGATGATGTTTTGAACGGCTCAGGCAATCAAACTCTCAATGATATTCACGATATAACCAATAGCTTAGACATTCAGGATTGCGTAGATTGGTAATTAAGGAGGAAAAAGTAATGAGAAGATCTATTAAGTTTATTTCTGTATTTTTGGCGGCACTCATGCTCGCTCTGGCGATCCCTTTTTCCGCGGTGGCGGAAAGCTTTGCTACTTATGATGAAGAAAAACTGCTTTTGTCTTTACCTCATCTAGGTGCTTCTGATGAGGATGACGGCTTTGT
>JAZOSS010000116.1:0-3669 GCA_045657205.1 Eubacteriales bacterium | reverse complement strand
GCGCCCGAGTAGAAGGGAAGTCCCTGCTTTGCGATATCTCCGTGGAGTATCTGCTTGACGGGTGCCGTCATTATTTTTTCAGTGTTATTTATTCTTACGCCGAAGTCGCCTGTGATGTATACCGCTTCAAGGTTGAGCGTTTCGTAGAAATCAGCTTCCATACGTACTGTGTTTGTGCCTTTTTTGAGCATTGAGCCGGGAAGCGTGAACTTGTGGAACGCTTCGTCGATCCATCTGCCGTTTTCTTCAGCGGTCATTTTTTCACCGTTTATTTCGATATCCCAGAGGTTGGGCGTTTCGCAGATAAAGCTGAATTCTTCGGGTATATATTCTGCCGTAAAGCTGTATTCAAGAGCAACTCTGCCGTGCTTTTTCTGCTCCGTAAGTCCCAGGAACCAGGGCTGGATCATTTCGCCGCCTCTGTGTTCAAGGCCGTAGGAATCTCTTATCTTCTGGTCTGCCTTGAGTATTTCCGTGTTTTCACCGAGCTTTTTGCCGTCAGCTTCAAAATCGACCATATCGAGAACGAGTACGTTATCCTCGGAAAGCTCTATAACGTAGTCCTCACCTAAAGGATAGGAAGCGATCTTCGTGAGCTTTTCAGCAGGTGCAAGGTCTGACTTCTTGCATACTCTGTAAACGTGCTCACCCGATGCGTAAATGTCTGTTTTTACAGTTATCTTGCCGTTTTCGCTTCTGCCTGCGAGAACCTTTGAGCCGTCGAGAGCGAACCATTCTTCGCAATCGCCGTCGAGGTTTATCGTAACTGTGCAATCGTAGTAGCTTACGTCCTTATTCATATTCATAATAACTGCGTAAACGTCGTCACCGTCACGTCTGCACTGGCAGAATACGTCTGTTATCTCCTCGCCTGCGGCATTCTTAACGGATACCGTGCGGGGGCTGATCTTTTCGAGTGCGGAAACGAGTGCATCACATTCAAAAGGTATTCTTTCGATGTTTTCAAGCGAGTCGAACGCATTAGATTTAACAGCGTCTATGTATTCGGGAGCAAAGCCTGCGAGTATTACCTTACCGCCTGCGTTTGCAAATTCTTTTATAAGGTTGAGAGTTGACGAACGCATAAGATACATACCGCTTACGACGATGCTCTTATACATCATTTCGCCGACCTTTACGTAAGGCGTGCCGTTTTCCGTTACGACGGATGCGTGGCGCATCATCATTTCCTCGTCGCCGTAGTCAAAGTCAAGCTTTGCACCTGACAGCCAGTGGAACTGCGAGAAGTACATACCCTCGATGCGTGCAACGTCGGGATCGTTCGTTGCAAGTCTTACGCTCCACGCGGGGTGGATCATACCAAACGTGCTTTCGATGGGGTTTATAACGAGAGTGTCGCAAATGGGCTTACCTGTGCCCAAAACGACGTGAAGACGTGAGAAGAAGTCCTCAACTACGGGGTAATCCTTATACCAAGCGGATTGATGGAGGATACTTGCGGGGTAGTCTCTCTTTGCTTCACCCTGCATTGAGTACCACGAAAGGTGGTGGCAACGGAGGTTGATGCCGAAAAGTGCCTGCCAGCCGCCTGTCCATTTGTGGCTTTCAAAGTCCATCTGCCAACCGGAACAGCCGTAAAGCTCGGAAAGCATTCTCTTCTGTCCCATCTGACGTGCCGCGGAGGAAAGCTGTTTTACTATCCAGTAGCATCTGTTGCCTTCCGTAAGAACGTCAACGCCGGGAACGCCCATATGCTCGTAGAAACGCATAAGCGAGCCTATCATTGATGCCTGTGTTGTGAAGGAGTCCTCGTGAAGAACGTGGCCCGTAAGCTCTATGTTATGTTCTTTGCACCATTCGTTTATCTGAATAGCGAAAGCGTTAAGGAAAAGCTCCTCTGTGAGGTCCATATAGTGCCATTTTATCTGCGACACCTTTTCGCCGTCACGCTGTAAGTACAGGTCGGGGAGGCGTTCTCTGAGGTCGTAACCGTATTTTTCCTTGAATTTTTCAAAAAGCTTGGGTGTGTAAGGTGCAAGGAAGAAGGGATTTTTAGCGTTACCCGTTGAAAATCCGCACATTACACCGCCTCTGTGAGGTTCGTCAGTGAATATACCGGATATCGACTTACCGAGTCTTTCACCGCAGTTATCAGCATATTTTTCGTGTGTGAGATCGAGGAACTTGCGTATTGCCTCGGGGTTCATCGTATCAACGTACGTATAGCCGTTGTAGAAGCTTCCCTTGGGCATAGGCTGAACGTGGAATGTAAGAACCGTCTTGTTTTCGTATTCTTCTTTGGGGGTATCCTTCGTTATCATTTTGTCGTTTGTGAAGGCAAATTCACCCTTATCGGGAAGCATATCGCAGTAGAATGCGGCGATCTCTTCGTCGTCGTATTCGTAATCCTTGCCGTCGATCTGGTCAAGACGGAGATACTTTGCCGAATATTCGGGGTTCATTGTTACGAAACCGCCTGCCGTACCGGAGGGCCATCTGTCCTCGTCGTAAAGCCAGCTTTCCATACCGAGCTCTTCACCCTTATCCGCAACTGCGTTTACAAGCTCAAACCATTCCTTGCCGAGATACTCCGTAACGAGTCCCGTTCTTGAGTGCATAAAGTAACCGCCGAAGCCCATTTCCTTAAGGACGTCGACCTGACGCAAAAGCTCATCCTTTTCAAGCTTGCCGTTCCAAGACCAGAACGGTTTGCCGCGGTAGTAGACACCGGGCGATTTGAAATCATCATAGATTTTTGACATTTTCATTACCTCTTTAATTTATTTTCAGTTTACTGTAATTCTTTTACCGTTACCGTAAGGTACGTTCTTTCCATACACACGCCGTGTATTTCGACGGTATAATCAATGACGATGACACCGCCGTTTTCACCTACGGAATTTTCAACGCTTTTTGTCGATACGCACATTTCAAGCGGAAAAATACCCGTTTCGTACGTTGACATATACCTTGCGTTTTCTTTGAATATCATCGACGTCGAAGCCGAGCCGCTTCTGGTCATCGTGACTTCCTCGGGCGTTTCTTTTGCAAATTCAAGCACCGTGTGAGCACCCTGCATACCCGTAAGCTCCGACTCGTCGTAGCTTATCAGAAACGTACCGTTTTCAAACGAAAGCTCGCCGTCGGTCGATATTTCTATCGTCTGCTCCTCTTCGCCTTCCTGCTCTGCAAAAAAATCGCCTTCTATTTTGTATTGCTTTGAAATTATGTCAATTGATACTGTTTTTTTCATCTTCTACCTACAGTTTATAGTACTACAGCATTATTATAGCATATAATTTTCCGTTTGTCACTACATAATTTGAAAATAAATAAGGTATTTTTTGTTCGTTTGTATAGGTTAAAACGGACTGCCGACGAAGTCGGCATATTACCTGACGGATAAAAAGTAACGTAGGGCAAAGGCTTAGGCTGTCGAGCAAAGCGAGACTGAGGGAGCCTGCGTAACGATAAAATTCAGTAAAATGATATCGTAATGCAGGCTCCTTCCACCGCTTCGCGGTCCCCCTTCCTCTCGGAGGAAGCAAATTAAAAGAGCCTCATACGAAGCTCTTTTATCATTTATGCACCGAATTTTAATGTATATTTACCACCGGTACTATTGTCCCAATCTATTCCCTTAGTTATTTGATTCCATTGCTCTTCACTGCCGCTGAAATTTATCGTTTGAAGCTTTGTACATAAGGA
>JAZOSS010000115.1:0-15064 GCA_045657205.1 Eubacteriales bacterium | reverse complement strand
AGAAAGCACGGGCTTGAGCTTGTTGAATATACAGCATTTGATATTGTATTTTTTAAGTTCTTCGGGATATTTTTTCGGAAGTCCCGTCACACATCCGAAATCATCATATATAATTCGGACATCAACGCCCGATGCAGCTTTTCGCTTGAGTATATCAAGCGTACGCTGCCACATATCACCCTCGTGTATTATAAAATATTCCATAAATATATACTTCTCTGCTTTTTCAAGCTCTTTAAGAAGCACGTCGAGCTTTCTTTCGCCCGAGGATAAATATTCTGCATACACGTTTTTATAAAGAGGGCTGTATGCACATCTTTCCATATACGCCGCCTGTTTTTTGCCCACATCATCGTCCATTACAGTGTGAGGGTTATACACGCTTTGACAAAGCTCTTCTTGTTTTTCGTTGATGATCGTCATTTTTCTGATCTGTCGTTTTGAAAGATTATCTTTTCCGAATATTATATAAATAAGCACACCGAGCATCGGAAATATAATAAGCGGAAGTATCCACGCCAATTTGTACGCAGGGTTACTGTCATCATTAATTATATGCAAAGCACACAGCACGGCAACAACAAGTGACAACGTATGATACTGAACGTAGTAATCTTTAAACACAACAAGGAACAAAACAAGCAAAACGAGCTGAAATATAAGTATCAAAGAAAGTATTACAAGGCGGTGTGTTAAAAAACGAAGTATTTTTTTCATAATCAATTATAACAAAAGCGGGCGTGCGCCGCGCAGCAACGGGATTGCCGCAAAGGACGGCGCACGCCCTTAATAATATCAACGAATTATATTATTCGTAAAGCTTAGCCATATTAACAAGCTTTCTGTATTTTTCCTTAGCCTGTTTTTCAGCTATTGCGAAGAGTTCTTCTGCTCTTTCAGGGAATGCTCTTACCAAAGAGTTGTAACGAACCTCGGACATAATGAAGTCACGGTAGGAAAGTGTAGGTTCTTTGGAGTCAAGCGTGAAGGGCTGTTCCTTCTCGGGGTTGAAGCGGAACGTATGCCAGTAACCGGACTGAACTGCGTTCTTCGTTTCCTGCATGCTCGTTGCAAGACCCTTCTTTATACCGTGGTTGATACAAGGAGCGTATGCGATAACGAGTGAAGGTCCGTTGTATGCTTCAGCTTCGAGAATTGCCTTGATGCACTGGTTGTAATCAGCACCCATAGCGATCTGAGCTGTGTATACGTAGCCGTAAGACATAGCGATCTGTGCAAGATCCTTCTTCTTCGTGGGCTTACCGGAAGCTGCAAACTGAGCTACAGAACCCGTAGGTGTAGACTTGGAAGCCTGTCCGCCTGTATTGGAGTAAACTTCCGTATCGAATACGAAGATATTGATATCTTCACCGGATGCGATAGCATGGTCAAGACCGCCGAAGCCGATATCGTATGCCCAGCCGTCACCACCGAATATCCAGATAGACTTCTTAACGAAGAGATCCTTCATAGCGAGAGCCTGCTTGCAAAGGTCGCACTTATCAGCACAAGGTGTGAGAGCTGCTTCAAGTTCAGCTGCTGCAAATTTAGAAGCTGTGCCGTCATCCTTAGCTGCAAGCCATGCCTTGGAAGCTTCAGCAAGTGCTGCATTATCGGAATCAGCAAGTTTTTCAACTATTTCAGCAAGAAGCGCTCTGCGCTGTCTTGTAGCTGTTGCCATACCGAGACCGTATTCAGCGTTATCTTCAAACAAGGAGTTAGCCCAAGCCGGACCTTTTCCTTCTTTGTTTGTCGTGTAAGGTGTGGAAGGTGCGGAACCACCCCAGATAGAAGAACATCCCGTTGCGTTTGCAATGAACATTCTGTCACCGAAGAGCTGTGTTACAAGCTTAGCGTAAGGTGTTTCGCCACAGCCGGGGCAAGCGCCGGAGAACTCGAGCAAAGGCTGCTTGAACTGTGAACCCTTAACTGTTTCGGGCTTGAATTTAGCAAGTACGTCAGCATCGTCTGTGTACTTGTATGCAAGATCAAAGTACTTCTGGTTTTCTACCTGAGTATCAAGAGGCTTCATTGTAAGAGCCTTTGCACCCTTCTTACCGGGACATACCTGAGCGCAGGAGCCGCAACCCGTACAGTCAAGTGCAGACGTAACGATTGCGAATTTATATCCGGGAAGTCCTGTCATTGCAACAGTCTTAAGATCGCCTGTGTCTTCACCTTCGGGGATAGCAACAGGACGGATAACTGCGTGAGGACAAACGTAAGAGCAGAAGTTACACTGGATACAGTTTTCGGGATTCCATTCGGGAACGTCAACTGCGATACCTCTCTTTTCAAACGCCGCAAGACCCTGAGGGAATGTACCGTCAGCTTCTTTAACGAACGTTGAAACGGGAAGATCATCACCCTTCTGAGCGTTTACGGGTGTGAGTATCTGCTTTTCAAATCTTGTAAGCATATCGCTTTCATCAACGAACTTGTATGAGCAGTCAACGGGATCAGCCGCTTCAGCCCATTCAGCGGGAACGTCGATCTTAACGAGGTTAGCGATACCGAGATCGATAGCGCTCTGGTTCATCTTAACGATGTCGTCACCCTTCTTGGAGAAGGACTTAACAACAGCGTCTTTCATATAAGTTACAGCTTCTTCGATCGGTATGATATTAGCGAGCTTGAAGAAAGCAGCCTGGAGTACCATACTGAAACGGTTGCCGAGACCGAGCTCTCTTGCGATCTTAACGCCGTCTACCGTGTAGAACTGTACGTTCTTGTTAGCAAGGTCGCGCTTTACGTTTGCAGGAAGTCTTTCGTTGAGTTCTTCTGCTGTCCAACCTGTGTTAAGGAGGAACGTACCGCCGTTCTTAACGTCTTTTGTCATATCGTACTTTGTAAGATATGCAACGTTATGGCAAGCAACGAAGTCAGCCATAGAAACGTAGTAAGGGCTCTTTATAGCCTTGTCTCCGAAACGGAGGTGGGAAATCGTTACGCCGCCGCTCTTCTTGGAGTCGTAAGCGAAGTAAGCCTGTACTTTCTTATCTGTGTGGTCACCGATGATCTTGATGGAGTTCTTGTTTGCACCGACAGTACCGTCAGCACCGATACCCCAGAATTTGCAGCAGATCGTGCCTTCGGGAACTGTATCGGGGTTTTCTGTATCTGTAAGTGAAAGACCTGTAACGTCATCGTTGATGCTTATCGTGAAGTGATTCTTGGGAGCATCAGCGTCAAGGTTTCTGTATACGGAAATGATGTTTGCAGGTGTTGTATCCTTTGAACCGAGACCGTAACGGCCGCCAACGAGAACGTCAACCTTTACGTTTTCCTGTTCAAGAGCTGTGCAAACGTCAAGATACAAAGGTTCGCCTATTGCACCGGGTTCCTTTGTTCTGTCCATAACTGCGATCTTCTTCGCAGTAGCGGGAATAGCAGCAACGAAGTGCTTTGTTGAGAAAGGTCTGTAAAGACGAACTTTGATAAGACCTACTTTTTCGCCCTTTGCTGTGAGGTAGTCTATCGTTTCTTCGATAGTATCACAAGCTGAACCCATTGCAACGATAACCTTTTCGGCATCGGGTGCACCGTAGTAGTTGAAGAGCTTGTAATCTGTACCGATCTTAGCGTTTACCTTGTTCATATATTCTTCTACGACAGCGGGTGTATTGTCGTAGTAGGGGTTAGACGCTTCTCTTGCCTGGAAGAATATATCGGGGTTCTGAGCCGTACCTCTGAGAACGGGATGATCGGGGTTGAGTGAACGTGCCTTGTATTCAGCAACAGCATCCATATCAACCATTTCCTTGAGATCTTCATAATCCCACTGTTCTACCTTCTGGATCTCGTGGCTCGTTCTGAAGCCGTCGAAGAAGTGAAGGAAAGGAACACGGGACTTGATCGTTGAAAGGTGTGCAACAGCACCGAGGTCCATAACTTCCTGAACATTGTTAGCGCAAAGCATTGCAAAGCCCGTCTGTCTGCACGCCATAACGTCGGAATGGTCACCGA
Organism: Eubacteriales bacterium; assembly: GCA_045657205.1. Lineage (GTDB taxonomy): Bacteria > Bacillota > Clostridia > Oscillospirales > CAG-272 > RGIG7213. The sequence goes on along the minus strand of JAZOSS010000115.1, from coordinate 11,098 downwards.
AGATAGAAAGTGCGTGGGATGCAACCGCACGTGCGGAAACATGGATAACGCAGGGGAGAAGCTCACCTGCTATCTTATACATATTCGGGATCATAAGAAGAAGTCCCTGAGAAGCTGTATAAGTTGTTGTAAGAGCACCTGCCTGAAGTGAACCGTGAACGGCACCTGCCGCACCTGCTTCACTCTGCATTTCGACAACCTTTACCTGCTGTCCGAAAATATTCTTCTGGCCCTTGGCACTCCACTGGTCAGTAACCTCAGCCATTACAGAGGAAGGAGTGATCGGGTAGATACAAGCAACTTCCGTAAAGGCGTAGGAAACATGGGCGGCGGCATTGTTACCGTCCATGGTCTTCATTTTTCTTGCCATAACTGTTTATCCTCCAAAATATTGTTATTTACATTAATAACCAATATACCACACATTTCGATATCTGTAAACACTTTAAACTGTTATTTTTTCGTTAATTTTTATTTACATTTTGATATCATTTCAATACCCCTTTCTGTTTTCACGGAAGGGTTCTGGAAAAAATGCGGCTGCACATTATCTATTATAGTCAAAAAAACGTACATCAAAACGTCTTATTTACAAAATGACACGTCAGTCACGCACGTATATTTCACGCTTCAGAGAAAACGAGTAAAGGACCGTATTCGATACTTTTTTCCCCGTTATCCTTTCTGCGGCAAGCTTATAGTATTTAAGCTGTGTGCGGTGCCTTGCTATAAAAGCATTTACATCAGTTGGGCTGTCGGAAAGCCTGTCGGTCTTATAATCAAGTAAAGTTATACTTCCGTCCGGATTTTCAAACAGCATATCAACTACGCCCTGAACGAGTATTCTTTCATTTTCAAGCTTTTGCTTTTTATCATCTTCGCTTGTAAACAGTGATGCATCAAGATAGATATTGAAGCGGTATTCCCTTTTAACAAGCGCCCCTGCATTTTTTGCATCATTTATTTTTCCGAACAGATCGGAGGAAAAGAATGCTTCGACCGTTCTTATATCTACCGAATTCATATCTTCATATGACATAAATCCGTTTTCGTAAAGCCTTTGTCTTTCGTTTTCAACACCGTATTTTATAACGCTGTCAAAATCACAGAACTGCATAAAAAGATGCGTTGCAATTCCCTTTTTCGTTTTCTCCGATTCTTTTCTTATGACGTCGGGATCTTTGAATTCAAGCGGTATTTCCTCGTCTGTAAGTTCTGCGCTGTCGTCGTTTTCATCAAGAAGATCGGGATAAAGCCTTGACACAGACACCTTTTGCGGTAACGACGTCTGCAGTTTATAAGGATATTCAAACGCAATATTTTCTTTGACTCTTTCATAGATCGATTTATCAATTTCAGAAGCACTTTCGTTTGAATATTTAACTTCGTTAAACGTCGGAGAATAGTTTTTAACTATTTTAAATTCAAACGAAGGATCGGACGAAAACAGTATCGGACGCATCATATCAAAATACGATTTTGAATTATAAAACGAATATACGCTTTTTATTTCACTGAACGGTGATAAAAGCGTTTTATCGGCATCATCCGCCGAGCCTGTAACGAAAAGTCTGTCCTTTGCACGTGTCAAAGCAACGTATAAAATTCTTGCTTCTTCTTCCGTTTCTCTGTCGTGTTCCTCTGTAGAAACGGCACAGTACATCGGCGTTTTGTAAAAAACAAAGCCTGTTGAGTCTTTTAATTTAACTGCAAAACCACACTTTCTGTCATACTTATACGGTGTTTTGCCGGATCTTGACAGTTTTGCCGAGGCATCGGCAAGAAAACAAACGGGAAATTCAAGTCCTTTTGATTTATGCACCGTCATTATCTTTACGCCGTTATCTTCATCGCCATCAGCGTTTACCGCCTCAAGCTTCGTCTTTTTCTCAAGTATTTCGCTTATATAATTGATGAAATTGTACAGACCTTTGAAAGAACCCGCCTCAAACTTTCTTGCATATTCGTAGAGCATCATAAGATTTGCACGTCGGGAGTCGGCTTTTTGCTTGTCGTTATCGTAACAAACGCGTGCGAAAATACCCGTATCACCGTACAGATACCAGATGAGCTTATCCGTCTGCATTCCCTGCGCTTTTTTTCTGTAAAGTCTGAGCTTTTCAAGAAATCTCGTGCATTTGCTGTCGTTTGTTCTTTCGGCATATTCCGTAAGGCAGATATAAAGCGGTACGTCTTTATTACCCTGACGTATCTCTATCATATCGTCAAGAGTAAAACCGAACAGAGGGCTTTGCATAAGTCCTGCAAGCTGTACGTCACGCATGGGATTGTCTATCGCTGAGATAAGGCATAGTGCCAAAAGTACCTCACTTGATTCAAAAAAGTTTTTCTCAACGCCGTTATGTACGGCGATCCCTCTTTTAACGAGTGCTTTTTCATATATCTGTGCTGACGTTTTTGCACTACGCAGCAATATCGCAAAATCTTTCGGTAAATACGGTGCGCCGTCTGCATTCGTTTCATTTTTTATCATATTTGCGATCGTATCGGCTATGTATTCCGCCTCTGTTTCTTTTGCGTCGCAGTCCTGCGTTTTTTCAACGAGTGCTACTGTGACCGGGTGAGTATCGGAAGAATTTCTTGAATAAACGAGCTCATCTTCCTTGCCGTACGGTATCTGCGGATTTTTTGTAAAAATATCAGAAAAGACGAGGTTTGAAAAGGCGATAATATTTTCAGAACATCTGAAATTATTTGATAAAAACAGCGCTCTTCCTTTTTCGGGATCTTCAAATGATGTTCTGTAATCGGAAAACAGATACGGCTCAGCCCCTCGGAATGAATATATCGACTGCTTTACGTCACCTACCATAAATCTGTTTTTCTTCGATATTGCCGCAAATATGGCATCCTGCAAGCTGTTGCAGTCCTGATACTCGTCGATATATATTTCATCGTATTTTTCCGCTGTGTCGTACGCTGTTTTCGTTCTGTTTCCGTCTTTATCGTACAAGAGTTCATACGTAAACTGTTCAAGATCTCCGTAATCCATAAATTTACGCTGTCTTTTTTCTTCTCTGAATACCTTTTCAAAGTAGGAAAGGAGCTTGTACATACATTCAAAAAGGAGTTTTCCGCGTTTAGCAACTTCCTTCAATTTTTCATCCGTAAATGAATAATACGGGAAAAGAGCTTTCTTTTCACCTTTTGCTTCATCTCTTACGTATTTTGTTTCTTCCTTGAAATCGTATTCTCCCTTAACGGGCGGTAAGCGTTTAAAATCAAATGAAGAGAATATATTGAGTGCGGAAAAAATATCACCGTTTTCAAGCTTGAAATACGAAAGCTTCAGCATTTCAAGTTCTTCGTTCAGTATAGGAACATATTTCTTCTTAAATATATCTTCGGAATAATATTTATCAATGAGTGCATCGTACACGGAAACAAAATGTCCAAGCATTCGTTTAAGCGCGTTTGCAAGTGTGCTTTCGTAGACACTTCCGACAAAACCGTTTTCTTCGACCTCTCTGAAATTATCGGCTGTTTTAGCGATTATTTCAACACCGTCGGCACAGCTTCTTACCGTATTATATACTGATATCAATACGTCCGAAAGTTTTTCGGCAGTCTTTCCTTTGGTGAGATCATCAAACAAAAGCGGAAAACCTTCGCTTTTATATTCATCGGGCACGTCACCTTCAAAATATCTGTCAAGCGTCTTATCCATAACTTGCTTTTTTAACAAGACCGCTTCCGATTCATCTGCTATACGCATACCGGACGGGAGATTTAAAAGCGAATAGTTCTCTTTTATAAACGACGAACAAAAGCCGTGTATCGTACTTATTTGTGCGGAATTGAGCATAAGGAGCTTGACTCTGACAGCTTTATTTGAAAGATCCTCCGCACTTTTTTTAGTGAGTGCGTTACGGATCTTGACTTTTAATTCTTCCGCCGCCGCTTTTGTAAAGGTAACTATCAAAATTCTTGATATATCTCCGCCGTCCTCGGTGATATGCCGTATCACCCTTTCGGTAAGCGTTGCCGTTTTACCCGAACCTGCCGCGGCGGCTACGATAAGATCGGAATCTTTATGCGTTATCGCTTTAAGCTGATTGTCTGTCCATTTTCTTTCACTCATCTTCGTTCACCGTTTTGCTTTCGTATCTGCAGACCATTTTGTAATCACAATATTCACATGGCTCATACGAGCCTATCTTCTCGGGCAGCGCCTCTGCCAATCCGTTTTTCATTTTTTCGGCAAGCTCCGCTACTGCATTTTCAAGTTTATTGAACGCATCTGTAAATTCTTCATCTGCTATGTAAACGATCTTTTTATCGGATGCGTATTTGGGCATAAATTTACCGTCTGTGCCGAATACGGCCTTCATAACGTCTTCATCGTTAAGCACAGCACCTCGGCGTACGATACCGTCACGCGCAAGAGCCGAGGCAGTTTCTTCATCTATCGGAAAGTCGTGTTCTTTGACCTCGGGAGTTACCGCAACGTAGAAAGCCGCCGCAGGCTTTATATCACCGCCGAACAGTTTTCCGCCCTTTGTGCAAATGCTTATCATATAAACGAAAAGCTGTATTCCGTCGCATTCTTCTATTCCGTCAAGAGAAAACGACGGTTTACCAGTTTTATAGTCCATAAGCTTTATATACGTCTTCCCGTCTGCGCTATACGTATCGACTCTGTCGGCAACTCCGCCGAGAACAGCAGAGCTTCCGTCGGAAAGCTGTATACGAAGCGGTGACATTTCACCTTTATCCGAAATATTGAGTTCGAGCTTCGAGGGTTTAAACTCACTTGAAGAAAGCTCGCACAGTATATTTTGAGCTGCTTTGAGAGTGTTCTTTTTCATTCTCTCAAACAATGCTTTGATTTTTGCATATCCCGGCTTTGAAATATCGACGTTAAGATAACCTGCGGTAAATTCACAGGTATACGTGTTGAGCTTCTCTTCAAGCTCCGATTCGTTTATATCCGCCTTTACGCTGCCTTTTATATAATCTTCAAGCAAGCGCTGTAAAACGTAATGTACGTACGTTCCGAGATCGTTTGATTCAATATCTATCTTACTGTCGTTTTTGAGGTTCAATACGTAATTGCAGTAATAACCGAATTTGCATTTTCTGAAGCTGTCTATTTTGGACTGTGACAGCTTTATATCGCCCGAATATATCTTTTGTGCCGTGTCCTTTGAAATAACTGTTGTCGGAGAATAATCCTCTGTAACGTGCTGTGTGTCGGGATTTTCGGAAAGAATTGCCTTTACGGAGGCTATCTGTCCTTTATCTGCATTACGTCCGACAAAATCAACGCCGACAGCATACGTGCAGATGTCGTCGGCTGTGATGCCTTTGAATATGCTGTAACCGTCGGGAAACAATCCGCTTATCTTATGAAAAAGCACGGACGGCTTTTTTGCCGCAGCGGATGAATCTCTGACAACTGACGTTACGTACACGTTTTCACTGCACGACGTAACTGTTTTGTAAAAGCTGAAAGTATCACGAAGCAAAAGCGTTTCTTCGTTTATAAAATGCACCCCGCAATCCTGCAAAACGCGTATATCGGCAAATGAAAAAACGGTATTGTTTGAAACGCCGGATGGAAAATCCCCCTCGTTTACACCGAGGACGAATATATCCGCAGGATTGTTCATTCTCACCTTTCCTGCTTCGCCGATCATAACCTGGTCTTGAGATGTCGGTATCTTTCCTATATCCACTTCGGAAAGGACCATGGCAAGGAGCGCTCGGTATTCTTCAGCACTTACGCACACGTCCTTGCAGATATCCGATATATCAGTTGCGGCTTTGAAAAACAGATGCCATATCTGATATATTTCGCTTTTTTCGCCTTCGTCTTCGCACGCAAGTACGAGATCTGAAAGCTGTTTTTTTATATCGGTCTTTATAAGGAGATCGTATATACGGTCAAGTATCTCTTCGCACGTAAGAGAACCTTGTGAAAGTGCTTCGGAAAAATCGTAAAGCGGGGTTATTATGAAATCTTTTATCCTGTTTATACGTTCAAGCTGTTCTGTATCTTTTTCGGAAAATCTTGCACCGTATCCCGACGGATTCATATCCCACACACCTTCACAGAAGCGCTTACCGTTTATGCCCCATCTTTTTACGTACGTTTCAAAAAGATCCGTATCTTCGTAAGAGAGTCCCGAAAGTCCCGTTTTTATGTACGATATAACGTCCTCTTTGTAAAAGCCCGACAAATGTATGTTGAATGCCGCAAATATCAGCTTTACGAAAGGCTTTTGCATAATATCCGTTCTTGAGGATATGAAGTAAGGTATCCCGAATTTATCAAAAACGGCATCGGCAATTCCTTTGTATGACTCTGCGGAATTTACGATAACGGCAAAATCACGGAAGCGTTTGCCGTTTTCTCTTATACGTTTTGATATAACACTTGAAACAAATTCAACCTCGTCAAAAGGATTCTGACAAAGCACGGTCTTGATATGTGTACCTTTTGGAAAACCCTCCGAATATTCGTTTCTCAGAGCTTCTTCAAGATATTTTGTTTCGTCGTTTGAAAATCTGTAGGAGTCTTTGAGTTCCGTTACCGCAACCTCGGTATTTGCTTTGTCGGTTATTTTCAGAAGCTCGTCAAACGATGTATATATCTCCGAAAGCGTAAACTGCCGTTTTGCTTTTTCGGCATATGGTGCGCACACACTTACGCAAACGTAAGGTGCATTTTTGAAAATATGATATATCACCTTATGCTGTAAATGTGTAAAGTAGTGAAAGGAATCTATATAAACGCTGTCAAAATCAGCAAAAAAATTGTTTTCTTCAAGAACAGAACACAGCTTCGTCATATCATCCGACGGATCGCACAAGGAAGAACCGAGATTTGAATTATACGCATCGTAGATAAGTGCAATATCCGAAAGCTTGTCTTTAAGCTGTTTTTTGTCAGAGGGTATTTTTTCGCATATTTCATAAAGGTCGGCGGCACTTATGCCGCATCGTTTAAATTCGCTGACTGTCGAATGTATGACGGACAACGCAGACGTATCGGAAAACGATACTGTATTATACTCTTTGAGATATTCTCTGACGGAACGTAAAGCAAGAAAAACGAGAAGTCTTCCCGTCGTCTTATCGGCATAGTTATAAACGATGCCGCCGTATTTTCTGAAAACGTCATTGCAAAGTCGTGAAAAGCTGCACACGTAAAGCTCGGTAGACGGTACTCCCTGCGTTACGTCTGCACACATAGCTTCGGCACTTACCGCCTCCTGGTCGGGCACGATAAGCATAACGCGCTTTTTTTCGGAAAGATCTTGTCTTATGTTATTGTATATTCGTGTCGTCTTACCCGAACCCGAGTGACCGAACAAAAATTCTACCATTTTAAATCCTTTCAGTTACAGCATTACCGTACTGTATATCTTATCGTTTGGTATATGTTTTTTTAAATACGAGGTAAATCTGTTTGAAGCATAATATACGCTGTCATCTAATTTCTTGACGGCAAAAAAATTATCCGTTACGTTAAGTGAAGATATGATGCATACAGAATCCTTTGAAAGATGCTCTATAAGCTCACCTGTATACCCGTTTTTGACGTTTCCGTACGGAATACCGTCGATTACTATAAACGATATCTTCTTTTTTTGACACGATATGATCTTTCCGTACTTTACAGTTTTTATCCTCAGAGGAAGTGCCACAACGGCATAAAGAATGAAAGCAAACGGGAGTAAGATTATCGAAAAAGCGGAAGAAAATATAAATACCACACCTGTCTGAACGGCAGATACTATCAAAGAAAAATACGCTAAAAATCCCGTCATAAAGCGGTATTTCCGTGTAAAGGAGAAGAAGCCTCTGAAAAAGCTTGAAACGGGATTGAATTTTATACGCGAATACGCATAATTTACCTTTTCCTCTGCCGAATACCGTTCGCTTTGTCTGTATTTAAAAAAGCGCAGTTTTGCCGTTGCAATGACACCGGGTGTCTTATCGTCTTCTGACAGCTTACTTTTTTTCATAGTAAGCTTCAATATTTTTTCTTCCGTATCTACGAGTTGCGACTCTTTGTTCATTATTCGCAGAACGAGCCATCTTTCATGTAATTCTTTTATTTTTCTCCGCATAATCCGATATTTCTCAAAAGGACTTTTTTACCTCTCCATGAAAAAGCCCTTTTTTCAAAATCTTCCTTTGATATATTTTCGAGATATTCCAAGGTGACGTTTGAAACAACATCGGTCTTAAAGAATTCTATTTCCGTTTTCGTACCGTTTTTTATCATTTTTTCTGTATACGGGCAAACAAGCTGGCACGCGTCGCATCCCCATACGTAAGCTTGATTTTTCAAAGCCGTTATTTCATCATCCGAAAGCTGTCCTTTTTTCTGCGTAAGGGACGATATACATTTGTTTTTGTCAAGGCTTACCGGGCAGTTTTCCAAGCACCTTCCGCAGTTGATACATTCGCTTACCGTATAATCTTTTCTATCTGTAAGATCATCCGTTTTTGCCGTTGTCAAAAGCGAGGCGATAAACACAAAGGAAGAATATTCTCGGTTTATCAAAAGACCGTTTTTACCCATTACGCCGAGTCCTGCGGTGAGTGCCGCATCCACCTCGTATATAGGTGATGTATCTGCAAAAAGTGCGGCTTTTTCATTCGTTATCTTTTCAAACGCGGGAATGATGCGCTTTTCAAGCTCTTTACAGTACAAATGATAATCCTTTGCTTGTGCGTAAACAGACACGTTACCGTCATTTATACCGTTGAAATAAGGTATCAGAAAAACGATTGCAGAGTTTGGTGAAAACTCCGTCGTTTTTTTACAGTATTCATTTCTCTTTGTAAGGGAAAAAGGGATAGCTTCCGCGTATTTGATTTTTTCACGTTCAAAAATATTTTGTATTTCTCTTTTGAGCATTATTCTATACCGATATCGTTTTTTATAAAGCTTGCGGGTTTTATTGAATTTTTACCGTATTTTTCGTTGATCTTATCAAGTGTGCTGTCAAGCTTCTTTTCTTTTTCGTCATCAGGCTCGCTGTCAAAAAACGAAAGCTGTGCGTGTGCATCAAATGAGGAGGTAAGATTAATTGCCGTAACCGTCATCGCCCTTACGGGATTTCTTAAATTCCAGCACTTCCCAAATATCGAAAGCGCACATTCCGTTACCTTTTTGGTGGAATTTGTCGGATATTCGAGAGGTGCTCTGCGCTGTACAGTTTTCAAGTTTACATCCTTTACGGAAAGCTGAACGGTCCTGCATTCAAGATTTTGTTTTCTCAGTGATTCACAAACCTCCGAGCTTAAAGCGGATATTCCTGCCGTAACCTCGGAAATATTGCCGAGGTCGTGTGTGAACGTCATTCCTCTGCCGACTGATTTTACTTCTCTTTTTGAATAAAACGACAAAACCTCCGAGTCGTCAAGACCATTTGCGTATCTATACAATGCACGCCCCATAACACCGAGCTTCTTTTCAAGCAAAACGGAATCGTATCCGGCAAGCTCACCGACTGTTTTTATGCGTAATTCGTGCAGTTTTTCCCCCGTTGATCTCCCCGCTGAAAGAAGTGTGCCGACGTCAAGAGGAAAGACGATATCTTTAAAATTATCCTCCGTGATAACCGTCACGGCATCGGGCTTTTTATAATCAGATCCAAGCTTTGCGAATATTTTATTAAACGAAACACCGACCGATATCGTAAGCCCAGTTTCATTTTTCACCGTGTTTCTTATTTCATTTGCTATTTTTTCGGCACATTCATAGCTTTTATCACCGAAAAGGTGCATGCTTCCCGTTATATCAAGCCACGACTCATCAATACCGAACGGTTCTACAAGATCCGTATAACGCAAATATATCGAATTTACTATCCTGCTGAATTTCTTATATTCGGAGTGTCTTGGCGGAACGATAACGAGGTTCGGACATTTCTTTCTCGCGGATGCAAGTGTTTCGGCTGTTTTAACACCGTATCTTTTCGCAAGCTCGTTTTTTGCCAGAATTATGCCGTGACGTGTTTCACGGCTGCCGCCGACAGCCATCGGAACATTCTTAAGTTCGGGATTAAAAACACACTCGACCGAGGCGAAAAAACCGTTCAGATCGCAGTGCAAAATATATCTTTTCTTCATACCCGTATTATATAACATTTTACCCTCCGTGTCAACAAGAGAAAGTGCAGAGGGGTAAATAATTTGAAAGAGATAAAATAAAATATTTACATAATATTAATTAATTCTTTCGGGCGTTTGTGATATTATAAATATATTAATCTAAGGAGAACTTCTAATGGCAAAAAAGATTTCCGCGGAAATTTCCGAACAAGATATAAAAATGCTTAAAGGTCCCGACCGGGTGCGTTTACGCCCCGGCGTTATTTTCGGATCAGACGGTCTTTCCGGATGTGAACACTCCGTCTTCGAAATACTTTCAAACTCTATCGACGAGGCTCGCGAAGGCTTCGGTGACGTAATATACGTAACGGTATTCAACGATAATTCCATCGAAATTGAAGATTTCGGCAGAGGCGTTCCGCTCGGATTCAACGAAAAGGAACAGCGTTACAACTGGGAGCTTGTTTTCTGTGAGCTTTACGCAGGCGGTAAATACGATAACAACTCAGGCGGTGCGGCTTACGAATATTCCCTCGGTCTTAACGGTCTTGGCGCTTGCGCGACGCAGTTCTCATCTCAATATATGACGGTGCGTTCTTATTCAAAGGGATACGTAAGTTCGATATCCTTCGAAAAGGGATTCCCCACAACAGAGCTTGAAGTACGTGAAATAGCAAAAAAAGAAAAGAAAACCGGTACTATAATACGTTGGAAACCCGACCTTGACGTTTTTACGGATATAAACATACCGACGGAATATTACGATGATGTTTTGAAAAAGCAAGCTATCGTAAATGCAGGTCTTAAATTCATCCTAAAAATACAAAATTCGGAAAACGACTTTGAAACACGTGAATATCTTTACGAAAAAGGCATCTCCGACTACGTTGAAAATCTTGCGGGTACGACATCATTATGTCAGACTGTAAGCCTTTCGGGAGAAGGTGTCGGACGTGACAGAGCGGACAAGCCCGATTACAAATTGAAGTTTGATATTGCTTTT
>JAZOSS010000114.1:0-6468 GCA_045657205.1 Eubacteriales bacterium | reverse complement strand
ACATTTTCCTAAGCAAATGCAAGAGGAAAAATTGCCGTACGGCTGCATATCAAATTCACTGTGCCGTGCGGATCTCTGCCAAAACGGCACGTGTGAGCTGTACTACGGAAATATTGCGCTGAGTGACGTAAAGAACGTGGGAAAACTTCGCTTTGACGTGCTTGAAAACGGCAAATATCATAATCTTATAGGAGAAAACGAGGGCGTATGCGACGGATACGTTTGCGAATTCAACACATCGGATGAGGAAAAATGCACCTCTTGCGCCACATTGAGTGTGTGTGAAGACAAAAACGTGTTTTGTGTAGAATGTGCATTTAATGAAGGTGCACAGGGGTTGTTTTCATTTTCTCCCGTGTGTGAAGAAAAAAGGGTGTTTTCCTCCCATATAAGCTATTCAAGGCTTTTTATAACCGCAAAGATAAAAAACGGCGTGCTGATACTGAAAAAGAAAAACCATCCGCCGAAGCACGATTTTTATCTTGCTTTGTCCATGTGTGACGATTTCGGGATAATACCGTTTGAATATGAAATATCTGCCGATAAGGTCTTACCGTTTGAAGCTGAAAAATACGCCTACGATGTTTTGCGTCCGTCCTGGGTGAATACGCAGTACGTTTGCCCTGCTGTGCCGTTTGTACTTTTGAAAACGGACAGACCGCATGTTAAAATACTTTTGTCGTGTTCAAATGATGAAAGCGAAGCAGTACACGCCTTACATTCGGCAAGTGTGCAGAAAAATATCACAAGCTCAAACAAAAACGGTATAAAAAAAGTATTTGGCACTTCATATTGTGACGGGATGGTGCTTTCTTCATTACTTGAAAAAAATATTTATCCGTCAGAAAGAAATACTCTGTCAAAGCTTGATATAAACACGCTTTGGAAATACGGTATATCGGGAGATAATCCCATTTTGACACTTGATCTTACGGATGTAAAAATTGCAAAAAATCCGCCGGGTGAGCTTCTTTCAGTTCTTTATACTCACAAAACCCTGCTTATGAAAGGTCACAGATACGATACGGTGATCCTTTATACCGAGCAGGATAAATATCACCGCGATGAAGAAAATAAACTTTTCGATATTTTAAGACATGTTGGTGCTTTACCGCTTGTCGGACGCAAAAACGGAATTTTTGTGCTGAGATGTGAAAATGAAGACGAAAAAAGATATTTTCTCGATGTATCTTTTTATCCGTCAAGAAGCCGACAAACAGTTCTTCCGTGTGTCAGTACGTTTAATAAAACGTACGAAAACGAAAGAACGTACAGCATAAACGGTGATGAAATCGAAATAACGAACGGAAATGCGCCTATGCCCTGGAGCTTTATATATTCAAACGAGAGCTTCGGCACACTTCTTACGCAAAATTCGCTCGGCTTTACGTGGAGAGGTAATTCGCAAAACGGAAAACTGACGCGTTTTGATTCCGATGTTATCGATCCGCAAGGTGAGGAAATATACGCAGTGTGCGGCGGCGTGCTTTATCCGCTTGCCAAAAATGCGGAAAAGACAGTCTTTACATTGTCGTATGCACTATACAAAGGCAGTATTGATAAACTGACATACGAGGTGTTCGTATTTTGCGATGCAGAAAGGGAAATAAAATACGCACGTGTGCGAATGACGAACTATTCTGCATACAGTACGGCTTTGGAGCTTGCATATACTGCTGACTTTGTTCTGGGTAAAGAAAACCGCACGGGCGCACTTTTTGCCAAAAAAAGCAAAAAATCGCTTACTGTTGTAAACGCTTACGGAAGAGCCGAGGCGGTATTATATAGTCCCGACGGCAGTATATCGTCCTTTGACGGTGTTACGGGTGCGGTGAGATGTGTTTTCTCACTTGATGCGATGGCCTCCCGTGCGTTTTATTTCACACTCGCCTCATCTCATTTTGAAGATATTTCGTTTGATAAGGAGCGTATTCTTTATAAAAAAGCACTCGACGGATATCTTGATGTTTACGAGCTTCATACCGAAAACCGTGATTTTGATGTGTTTTTCAATAAGTTTTCAAAATACCAGGCACTTTACTGCCGTGTGTATGCCAGATGCGGTTTTTATCAGAATTCGGGTGCGTTTGGTTTTCGCGATCAGCTTCAGGATATGATCTGTATAATGTATTCAGCCCCCGAATACGCAAGGGAGCATATCCTTCGCTGTGCATCGCATCAGTATGAAGACGGCAGTGTTACGCATTGGTGGCATCCGGGAGAAAAAGAAACGGGTGTAAAAACGAGATGCTCTGACGATATGCTGTGGCTCGTTTACGTTTTAGGTAAATACGTCAGCATAACGGGGGATGATTCCGTTTTGTTTACGCCTGTGCCGTATCTTTCCTCCCCTATACTTGAGGAAAACGAATACGACAGATACGAACAGCTGAAAATATCCGATATCAAAGAAAGCGTCTATATGCACTGTGTCAGGGCGATATCCCACGTAAAGTACGGAGAACACGGCTTGCCCCTTTTCGGCACTGGCGACTGGAACGACGGAATGAATAACGTAGGCGGTGAAAGTGTATGGCTTGCGTGGTTTCTTTACGGCGTACTGTGCGAAGCATCAGATCTTGCACGCCTTGCAGGGGATGATGAAGGGAGTAAAAAGTATAAACGTGATGCTGAAATTCTTTATGAAAACACGGAAAACTTTGCATATAACGGAAAGTATTATATAAGAGGCACTTTTTCAGACGGTACACCCCTCGGTGATTCGGGGTGTGAGGTTGATATTTTACCGCAGGCGTTTGCCGCAATGTACGGTAAAGATAAAGAAAGAATAACCTCATCACTCAATACCGCGTGGGATACACTGTATGATGAAAAAAACAAACAGCTTCTGCTGTTTACTCCTCCTTTCGATGAAAGATCAAAATATGCAGGATATATATGTGATTATCCGAAGGGTATACGTGAAAACGGCGGACAGTATACCCACGGGGCGATATGGGGTGCTATGGGCTTTTTTGATGCAGGTATGACGGAAAGAGGTTTTGAGCTTTTAAATGCACTTAATCCCATTATAAGAAATAAAGATAAGGAGTTGTTTGATAAATATAAAGGCGAGCCGTACGTCCTTGCGGGCGATATATACAGCGCACCCGAGCTTTACGGCAGATGCGGCTGGAGCTGGTACACGGGGGCTGCAAGCTGGTATTTTACAGCCGTGCTTGAAAAGCTTATAGGATATAAAGAAACCAAAGACGGCTTTACGGTAGACCCCGCATATTGCAAAGGCTTTGAAAAATTCCGCCTAACGGTAAGAAAAAAAGGAACACTCTACAATATATCCTCGGAAAACTGTAAAGGAAAACTATATCCGTTTGACGGAAAAGAGCATACCGTATAATGAAAAAACACTTATAAAAACGAAAATAATGTTTTTATAAGTGTTTTTATATGCCGTATTTGATCTTTATCCTTTTAAGACGTACGCCGAGTGACGGATAAAGCAAAACGAGAAATATGACATTCGATACCGTGTAAAGAAGCGTATGCGGTAAAGACGTTACGAGTGCCGCTGTGTAAAGTGAAAGGCTGAACGTGCCGTTATACCAAAGCACCGTCCATACGTCGAGTATCATTGAATAACCTATTGCGGATATGACAGCGAATAAAATAAGCGCAAGACGGCTTTTTTCAATAATCTTTGAAAAGACCCCCGAGAAAAAACCGATAAGTCCCCAGGCGAACATCTGATGCGGTGTCCACGGTCCTTGTCCGAAATAAAAGTTTGAAATGAGGGCTGAAAGCGCACCGACGAGAAATCCCGAAAAACTCCCGAGATACATTCCCGAAACGGTCGTAACAGCCGCCACGGGATTTAAAAGGGGAATAAATCTGCCGACGGCTGCAAGGCACGTCATAACGGAACACAAAACGAGCCTGCGTGACGTTATTTTCTTCTTTTCAAAGCTTGCAAAGAAAATAACGAGCGTAAAGACCGTGACGGCAGTTATGACGTACGGATATCCTTTTTCTTTGAAGACGAATATGCCGATGAAAATTGCGGCAGGGAAAAGGATGAAAAGGACAAACAGCTTTAAAATAAATAAAACTTTTGCTTTATTCACGTCTGTTTTCCTCCATAAGAGTTACCGCATCGTCAAACGTCACGGCGTTTTTGTATATTCCCCTTGTCATAAGGTTTATTTTCGTTGAGTAAAACGTGTTTTCGGTGAAAAACTTATCAGGACAGACGGGTTCTGTAAGCTCACCTGCAAACAAAAGGGAACATCTGTCGGCACATTCAGCGGCAAATTCAAGGTCGTGGCTGACGATTATAAACGTGATACCTTGCTTTTTAAGCTCCTTTATCGTGTTTATTATTTCGTTTGTCAGCTGCGGATCGAGTGAGCTTGTCGGCTCATCCAAAAGAATAATTCTTTTTTTACCGGATACGGCTTTTGCAAGTGCCAAAAGCTGTGCCTGCCCTCCCGATATGTCGTACGGGTGCTTAGTGTATATAGGTGAAAAATCGTACGGAAAATCCTCCGGGATAAACCCTACCTCGTCAAGCTCTTTTTTTACCGTGTCAAACGTAAAGATACACCGTACGTTTTGTACAAGATACGTAAGCGTTTTATAAAGTGAGCTGCCGTAGTCCTTTATCTTTTTGCCGAACACTTCTATTTTTCCGCTGTAGGGCTTCAGTATGTTTGACATTACCGAAAGAAGCGTTGATTTTCCCGCGGCATTACCGCCTAAAATGAACAGTATCTCACCTTCGTAAACGTCAAGTGACAGATCGTATAAAATATCACGGCTGTTTTTTTTGTATCTGAAACAGACGTTTTTGATCTGCAGGGCATAATTTTCACTTTTGTATTCTTCTTTTTTCAGTATGCGCTGTGAAGGTGAAAAGTGCTTTTTTATAAAATCACGTCCCTCTTTTAAGGTAAGAGGAGGGGGTGAAGAAATATCAAAATGACCGTAAAGACGGAGCGACGGCGGCAGGGCATTTTTAAGCGGTTCGTATTTTGAAATTATATTGAGCTTATCATCGCCCGAGGCGTCAAGTATAAGCTTTCCGTCCTCCATTATAAGTATGCGGTCGGCTATCGGTAAAATGGAGGATACGTTATGTTCTGCAATTATGACACTCGTACCGAAATCATCCTTGAGCTTTGAAAGAACAGAGATGAATTTTTCCTTTGATACGGGATCAAGGCGCGAGGTAGGCTCGTCAAGCACGAGAATGTCGGGGGAGGTTATCATAGCACACGCAAGATTTAAAATTTGCTTTTGTCCGCCCGAAAGCGTTGCACAGTCATCAAACAGAACACCGTCAAGACCGAAGTAGGATGACGTTTCGGCTATACGCTTTTTAATGTAGTTTTTGTCATATCCGAGGTTTTCAAGCGCGAAAGCAAGCTCGTGATATACCTTGTCGGTAACTATCTGCCCTTCGGGATTTTGCGATACGTAACCGAGCTTGCAATCGTCTTTTATGATTATTTCGCCGCTTTTGTCACCTACGGGTGATATTTCTTTAATAAGATGCTTGATAAGTGTAGACTTACCGCTTCCTACTTTTCCGCAAAGCAGGACGAACTCCTCGGAAAAAAGGGAAAAGCTTACACCGTCAACAGAGGGCTTTTTACAAAAAGGATATGTGAATTTTAAATTTTTGACAGTAAGTATTTCCATCTTGCACCCTCACATATACTTATTAAAGCAGGCATCAATACCAGCAAAAAATAACAAACGTATCCGAAAATATTGAAACCCGAATTGGGAATATCTGATACGGTCGGATAAAAAACGGTACTTTCCGATGATATAAAAGAAAGCACACCCAATGATAAAAATATGAAAATATAAACGAAGTCGTTTGCTGTAAACTTGAAAAGAGAAAAAGACGACCGCCTTTTTTTACCGTATCCGCGTGCTTCCATACTGTCGGCGGTTATTATTCCGTCTTCCGTTACACGCGTGATAAGGGCTGAAAAAGCACGCATTTTAACTTTCAGAGTTCCGAAAAGCGTGTCGCAGTTATAAAGTCCGAGGCATTTTATACCGTTTTCCGCTTCTTTATAGTTTTTTAAAAAAAGAGGAAAAAACCGTACGGACATAGATATTATCAAAGCCGTTTTCGGGGATATCCTGCCAAAAATATATATGATCTTTTCACTCGTCATTATATAAGAAAACGTAGAAAACCAGACGATCACCGAAATAAGAGTTATTCCGGACACAATGCCGTACATAACCGACTCATAAGTTATCGGCGTATCGTTTATAAAAAACAAAACCGTCATACCGTTTTTGTTAAAAAGCGGATTTATAACGACGCATACGGTGAAAAGCAAAAGAAAATATGCGTATTTTTTCGCCACTTTTCCATTTTTGATAACGTCAAATAAAACGGCACCGAAAAGAGATACAGAGGCTGTAACGGGATTAAGCGAAAACATAGGAATACATACAGCGAATATATAGAAGAAAAGGACGGTTACG
>JAZOSS010000113.1:0-10248 GCA_045657205.1 Eubacteriales bacterium | reverse complement strand
GCGCGCTACCAATTGCGCTACACCTCGATGGTGAAAAAACTTATGAAATTGTAGTTCTCACAGAACTGGTCAAAATTGTGGTCAAACCACTTTTACGAGGGTAGGTCAAACGGCAAATGCTCGTTTTTCCTCCGTTTTTCTCGCGTTTCCTCGCTTTTTTGAAGAGGGGATCGGGCAGCGACCTTTAGCTCCCAAACTTCGCGCGCTACCAACTGCGCCACACCCCGATTTTGTATTAAATTTTCTTATTTTTGCGTAGAAGTGGGACAAACTGTGGTCAAACCCGATTTTTACGCATTTTTGTAAATTTGCAAAGTGCCGAAAATCCGCATAAATAAAGGCTTTTTCGCACTTTTGATTTTTCGATGCTGAGAAGTTTGTTCACGCTCCCAAACTTCGCGCGCTACCAACTGCGCCACACCCCGATTTTTATTCGATTTTTATTTATTTTGCGTAGAAGTGGGACAAACTGTGGTCAAACCCGATTTTTACGCTTTTTTGTGGATTTACAAAGTGCCGAAAACCCGCATAAATAAAGGCTTTTTCGCATTTTTGATTTTTCGAAGCGGTGAGGGTTATGCTCGCTCCCAAAAACTTTTTGGTATGTTTTCCCGAAGTTCGAGAGTACTGTTTCTGTAAGCCGGGTTCTGTCGTGGACAATCATCTGTCTTGACTTTACGTTACCGCAAAGTTCTATGCCGCCTCGCTCTTAAATTACGACCGGGGAGGTCGGGCATTACTGCCGTTTGCGGGGCGTTGCTTCGGATAGGGTTTACATTTGCTTATACGTTACCGTAAAGCCGGTGAGCTCTTACCTCGCCTTTCCATCCTTATAGCATAAATGCTACGGTTTATTTCTGTTGCACTTTCCCGGAAGTCACCTTCGGCGGACGTTATCCGTTATCCTTCCCCTGTGAAGCCCGGACTTTCCTCACGGTAATACCTTACGGCACCATACCGCGCGATTGTCCGAAACAGTACCCGATAATTATACAGTATACATTTGTTTTTGTCAAGCATATTTTTTCTTATTTTTTACAATTTATCTTTACAAAAAGGAAAAGGTGTTATACAATAAAAGGGAGGTGATGAGCTTGAAATACCGTATAGACAGATCCCAAAGTACCCCTGCATACATACAGCTTTATATCCAGATAAAAAACGATATTATCAGCGGCTTATATGTTAACGGTTCAAAACTACCGTCCAAACGCTTACTCGCGGAAGAAGCGGAAACGAGTGTTATAACCGTTGAACATTCCTATCAGATACTGTGCGAGGAAGGATATATTGAATCACGTCAGCGCAGCGGTTACTTTGTTATTTACAAGCAAGACGATTTTTTTACAGGACTTGAAAATCCCACCCCCGTACAGCAAAACGAGAACACGCATATTGCAAAAAGTGATTTTCCGTTTACGATACTTTCAAAAACGATGCGCCGCGTTCTGCTTGACTACCGTGAAAAAATCCTTGTAAAATCTCCCAACAATGGCTGTTTTGAGCTTCGTGCTGCCATATCTTCGTATCTTGCAAGAAGCAACGGAATGAAAGTCTTACCGTGTCAGGTCGTAATAGGCTCGGGTGCTGAATATCTTTACAGCCTTATTGCCCAATTTTTTGACGGACACGTATTCGGTGTTGAATCACCGTCTTACGACAAGATCAGAAACGTATACACAGCCGCGGGAATAACTGTTGATATGCTCAAGATGGGACAGCATGGAATAAAGACCTCTGAGCTTGAAAGAACGGATGCGACGATACTTCACATAACCCCGTTCAACAGCTTTCCCAGCGGTATCACAGCGAACGTTTCAAAACGAAACGAGTATATCAAGTGGTCCGAAAAAAGAAACGGATACATAATTGAAGACAATTACGCATCCGAGCTTACCGTATCCACAAAAAACGAAGATACCGTTTATTCGCTTTCGAAAAATGATTCCGTCATATATCTTAACACCTTCTCACAGACGATAGCCCCGTCAATGCGTGTCGGATATATGATACTTCCTTTATCCCTTATAGAAAAATTTGAACAAAAGCTCGGTTTTTATTCCTGTACCGTACCTGTATTTGAGCAGTACGTCATAGCCGAACTTATAAACAGCGGTGATTTTGAACGGCATATAAACCGCATACGCAGACTAAGAAGAAAGAAACAGTCAAAACAGCAGTAAGCGTTACTGCTAAACGAGCGTATTTTTATGCGTTGAACGTATCGGTGAAGAATCAAACGTCTTTTTGTACAGCCTGTAGAAAACCGAATAGTCACCGAAAGAATATTTTTCGCATACTTTATTCGGATGCATACCCCGCAAAAGATCGCTTCTTGCCGCATAGATTTTCTTTTGCATTATATATTTTTTAATTCCGATGTGCATATTTTGGGAAAACGTGTTTTGCAGATACGATTTTGATATCAAAAAATGATCTGCTATCACATCCGCATCAAGCGGTTTTTCGATATTATCCGAGATATAATCTATAATTTCGCTGATTCTGTCAAGCTTTCCGCTGTGGGAGGAAGTGAGCATGTTTTTTTGATAACTGAGATAAACGAGCAACTCTTTTATCAAAGCCGTACTGCACATATCAAAATCTTCATCTGTATAATTGGAGTTATAAAAGTCAAGACGTGTGAAATATCCTTTAAGCTCGTCGCAGTCCTTTATGCTTACCATAAGAGGGGAAGAGAACAGTTTTTCATAGCGGTCTTTGTCAAGTATATCAACGTCTACCCCTATTACGTAATTTTCGTACGGTGCAGAGGATGTCGGTATAAGATAATGATACGTTGCCCCGGGAATCAAAAGTAAGTCGTACGGAGACGGTGTAAACACCTCTCCGTCTATATTGTAATCAGCATCGCCGCTTAAAAAAAGAAGCAATTCGCAATGGTTGTGTATATGGTTGAAATATACGCTTGTTTCGGGTTTTTCCATAAGCTTATGCGATATTTCCGGAAAGTGTTTTCCAATTTGTCTTTTGAACATTCAAAACTCCGATCCATAGGTTTTGTTTTAAAATATTTGCCATAATTCTCACTTGCGTTTTATTCTACCATAAAAAAGTAGAAAATGCAATAATATTGATAAAAATGGCAATTCTAATTTATTTTTTATTGTGATATACTGTAAATATATAAAGTGCTTAATACGCCGTATACGGCGAAACGGAGGAAAAATATGAATAAAATGAGAGTTGCCATAATCGGGCAAGGCAGAAGCGGACGTGATATTCACGGCAAGTTTTTCAAAAGCGAAGACAACGACTTTTGTCAGGTAGTCTGCATAGTTGAAGAAGATGAGTACCGCAGAAAAAAAGCCGCCGAAGAATTTGGATGCGACACCGTTTCCGATTACAGAGAGCTTTTTAAAAGAGATGATATAGATGTTGTTGTAAACGCATCTTTTTCGCATATGCACTATTCAATAAGCAAGGACTTGCTTGAACACGGATTTAATGTACTTTCGGAAAAACCGTTCGCACGTTCTTATTACGAATGTCTTGATCTTATACTTACGGCAAAAAAGAACAACGTCGTGATAACGGCTTTCCATCAGACCCTTTACAATCCCGCATATATGAACATAAAGAATATAATCGAAAGCGGAAAGCTCGGAAAAATACTTCAGATAAACCTTAAATATTCGGGCTTTGCCCGCCGCTGGGACTGGCAGACGTTGCAGTCCCGCTGTGCAGGCGGTATATATAACACAGGACCTCACCCCATCGGTCAGGCGCTTGATCTTCTCGATTGGGATGAAAATGCAAGAATAGCTTTTTCATCTCTCGATACTGTGCTCACAAGCGGTGACGCTGACGATTACGGAAAGATCATCATAACGGCTCCCGAAAAGCCCACAGTCGATATCGAAGTGATTTCCGCCGATGCGTACGCAGGCGACTATATTTACAAGATATACGGTTCAAAAGGTACACTTGTTTCGACAAATGCGGCATACAAAATGAAATATATCGAGGATATGACAGTTCTTCCCGAAAGACCTGTTATAAAAGAAGCACTTTCCGATGAAAACGGCAATCCCGCATACTGCGTTGAAAAGCTCGACTTTACAGAGGTTGAAGAGGATATAAAGGGTACGTCGTTTGATGCGGCAGTAAAAGATTTTTACAAGATGCTTTACAATACGGTCATTCTCGGAAAAGAGCTTGATATAACACCCGAGCATGCCGCTCAGGTAATAAGAGTGATAGAGGCGTGCCACGCTGAAAATCCTCTTGATGTGAAGTTTGATTAATGTGTTTGGAAGGGATGGCTGATTATGTATAAGATAGCGATACTCGGTGTTGAAAATTCGCACGCGGATTCCTTTTTGAAATTTGTAAAAGAGGGATATTATCCCGATATAGAGATCGTCGGTATATACAGTGACGAGCCTGAAGCTATTAAAAGGCTGAATGAACAGTTCGGCGTTGCCATAATGGATAATTACGACAGCCTTGCAGGAAAGGTTGACGGTATAATGGTCACGGCACGTCACGGTGACAATCACTATAAATACGCAAAGCCCTATATCAAATACGGTATACCCATGTTTATAGACAAGCCCACAACGTGCAGTGACGAAGAGGCGGTTGAGTTTATGAACGTTGCAAAAGAAAAAGGAATACTTCTTTGCGGAGGAAGCACGTGCACATCCGTAAAGGAAACAAAAGAACTTGCTAAGGCAGTAAAAGAAAACAAGCTCGGAAATTTAAGAGGCGGAAGTATTGCATGCCCTGTGTTTTCCGACAGTCCTTACGGCGGTTTTTACTTCTACGCACAGCACCTCGTTGAAATAATGGCGACCGTTTTCGGTTACGACGTTAAGACTGTGTCAGCACGCCGTACTTCAAACGCCGTGCTGTTTACGGCAAATTACGAAAATTACAGCGTTCAGGGAGCTTTCCAGGAAAAAACGGGTTATTACAACGTGTCCGTATACGGAAGTGATAACGCCGAAAGCAGATGTTTTACAGTAGTCGGGGATGATTTCCGAGTTGAAATGGATGATATGCTCAACATTCTCAATGGAGGAAAAATGAGAAAAAGCTACGAACAGCTTGCAGCTCCCGTCTTTATAATGAATACGGTATTGCGTGCAGTTGAAAGCGGTAAAGAAGAAAAAGTTCCCGAATATAAAATATGAGGATAAACGAATGCTTATAAAAACAATAACGACAGAAAAACTTAAAACAAGCGTGTACGATACACGTTCGGAAATGGGTAAAGCAGCAGGAAAGGCTGCCGCGGAAGCTATTTCAAACGTGTTGAAGGAAAAGGAATACGCAAACGTAATATTTGCCGCCGCTCCTTCACAAAACGAAATGCTCGAAGCACTTCTTTGCGAAAACGTGGATTTTAAAAGAATAAACGCTTTTCATATGGATGAATATGCAGGACTTTCAATAGAGAACGGACAGTCGTTTGCAAAATATCTTTACGACCATATATTTTCAAAAGCTCCGTTTGCCTCTGTCAATTATATTCCCGCAAAAGAAGACGTTGACACAGCGTGCAAGCACTACGCGGAACTGCTTGAAAAATATCCGCCCGACGTTGTTTGTATGGGAATAGGAGAAAACGGACATATCGCATTCAATGATCCGCCCGTGGCAGATTTCAACGATCCGAAAATAATAAAAAAAGTTGAGCTTGATGATATATGCCGTAACCAGCAGGTACACGACGGATGCTTCCCGACTCTTGATGACGTTCCGAAGTACGCACTTACTTTGACAGTTCCCGCACTTTTGTCGGCAAAATATCTCATATGTACAGTACCCGCACCTACGAAAGCGGATGCCGTAAAGGCTATGCTTGAAGGACCGTACGGCGAAGTGTGCCCCGCAACGTCGCTCAGAAAGCATGACGGTGCCGTTATGTTTTTGGATAAAGACAGCGCATCGAAGATTTTATAATTATGAAGTTAAAAATATTGTTCAATGGATTTCGCCACGGTCATATAAATACGCTTTACAAAAAGGTCAGCGAAAGCGATATTGCATTCGTGGCAGGCTGTATCGAAAATGATGACGGTGCAAGACTTAATGCCGAAAAAACGCTCGGCGCCGTTTTTTCCGATGCTTCGTATGATGAATGGCTGAAAACGGATATAGACGCCGTCGCTGTCGGAAACGCTTACGGAGACAGGGGTAAGGTCATAATAAAAGCTCTCGAAGCAGGCAAACACGTTATTGCCGATAAACCTATATGCACAACGCTTGAGGAGCTTGAAGAAATACACCGCCTTTCAAATGAAAAGAATTTGAAAATAGCGTGTATGCTCGATCTGCGGTATCTGCCTCAATCCTTTAAAGCAAAGGAAATACTCGACGGCGGAAGTATGGGACAGATAAGAAACGTATCGTTTAACGGTCAGCACTGTATCGACTACGCACACCGTCCGCTTTGGTATTTTGAAGAAGGTATGCACGGCGGAACAGTAAACGATCTTGCCATTCACGGCATAGATCTCGTAAGAATGATGACAGGGTGCGAGTTTGTAAAGACAGACGGAGCGCGTGTCTGGAATTCGTATGCTGTCAAACACCCTCATTTCAAGGACTCTGCTATGTTTATGGCACGGCTTGACAACGGTGCGGGCGTAATGGCTGATATTTCATATTCAGCACCGTCACAGGTCTTTTCGATGCCCGTATATTGGCAGTTTATGTTCTGGTGCGATAACGGACTTCTTACGTTCAACTACGCCGATAACAAGGTCACTCTTTACAAAGAGGGAATAAAAGATGCTGAAGTTATCGAATGTACAGACAGTCCGTACGATTACTTAACGGAATTCGTCGGTCAGATAAATTCAAACAGCCGTGAAATGACGGAAAACGTCATAGTCTCCTGTCGTACAGCACTTCTCATTCAGAAGGAAGCGGAGCAAAACGGATAACTGTTCAAAGGTGGATGAAAATGAAAAAACGTCTTGTCGGCGGTCTTCTTATAACCGAAAACGGTATTGAAGAAAAAGACCTGCTTATTTCAAACGGAAAAATAGAATCATTGCTTGATAAAGATACACCCTCCCCCCGGGATTGTGTGGAAATAGATTGCGAAGGAAATTACGTATCTGCGGGATTTGTCGATATACATCAGCACGGCGGCGGAGGCGGTGATTATATGGACTGCGAGAATGATACGTATCTCAATATAACAAACGCACACCTAAAACACGGAACGACGTCCGTTATGCCGACACTCCTTTCAGCAGGAAAGGATGCTTTGATAAAGGCAATAGATGCGTATAACGAAGCTTTAAATGACACAAGGATAAAAGCGCATCTTCTCGGTATACATCTTGAAGGGCGTTATATTTCGCCGTATCAGGCAGGGGCGCAAAAACCCGAAAATATCTGTGAATTCGACGAAGCTGAGTACAGTGCGATAATAGCAAGAGGGCAAGGAAACATAAAACGCTGGAGCGTCGCACCCGAGGTCAAAGGCTCGGAAAGATTTGCCGAGGTTGCAAAAGCAAACGGAATAACGCTGAGTATCGCTCATTCAAATGCTGATTTCGATACGGTTTTACAAGCGTACGAAAACGGTTACAAACACGTAACTCATCTTTATTCGTGTGTCAGTACGATAGTAAGACGTGACGGATTCAGAGTTCCCGGCGTGCTTGAATCATCATATTATATCGACGGAATGAACGTCGAAATAATTGCCGACGGATGCCATCTGCCGCTTTCCTTGCTTGCGTACGTTGCAAAATTCAAGGAAAACAGCCGTATCGCACTGATAACTGATGCGATGCGCGCCGCAGGTCAAAACGTAAAAACGAGTTTTCTCGGCAGTGCCGACGATCCGCTTGACGTCATCGTTGAAGACGGAGTGGCAAAGCTTACCGACAGAAGCGCTTTTGCGGGAAGTGTTGCCACGGCAGACCGACTCATAAGAAATATGGTCAAAAGCGGTGTCGATATACCGAACGCTGTCAGAATGATGACGGTAAATCCCATAAAAATGATGGGACTCGATGTAAAAAAAGGCGAGCTTCGTGAAGGCTTCGATGCCGATATATGCGTTTTCGACGGTGATATAAACGTAAAAGCTGTTTACGTTTCAGGTGAAAAAGTCTGATAATTCAATAAAACAAGTACCGATTTTAGACATCGTCTTTAAATCGGTACTTGTTTGCTTTTTTGTTGACAACGCGACGGTTGATGTGTTATGATTAAAAGTGATATAAAGAGATCAAACGAAAGCTGAAAAGGAGAAACCTATGTGTAATAAGTCTATCGACGTATATCTTATAGCGGGTCAGTCCAATGCCGCAGGTTATACGATCTATAACAGAAATGTTCTTGAAAAGCTTTGGGATGCTTGTGTGATAGGTGACGATAATGTTATTTATTCGGGAAGATCGGAATATACGAATTACGTAGATACTCCGCAAGTGTCCACAGGGGTTAATGAAATCAAGGAATGGACACCTGTAAAGATAGGCTTTGGATGCCTTGCGGACAGAATAGGCCCCGAGCTCGGTATGGCGGCATACCTTTCCGAACACTATTATAACGAAAATAACGGAGGGAAAATAGCGGGTATAATCAAATTTGCCCATGGCGGCACGTCACTTTTGGATAATAAAAACGGTGAAAACGCCGCAAGCGGAAACTGGGTATCTCCGTCTTACGCCAAAGCTCTGGGTATCGGAGATTATGATACAAGCAAGCTTGACGGAGGACTTTATAAAGGACTTATAAAGCAGGTGAAGTCAAGCGTAGATAAACTCAAAACTCTCGGATATGACGATATCAAAGCAAAAGGCGTGTTTTGGATGCAGGGGGAGTCCGACAGAGGTAACCCCGGAGAATATAAAAAAGCGTTTGAATTTTTTGCAAAAGATCTTCGCCGTGATATAGGCGGGATCATTAACGATGACCTTTCAAAACTTCCCATAATGATCGGTGAAATATCCAAAACGACGGGATCCGCTGATGATGACAGTGTTGCTGTCAATGAAAACTTTATTACTGCACAGAGAGAGTTGGCGCAAACACTCGATAACGTGTACTGCATAGCTACAGGAGGACTTGACGTAAATGTTTTGGTAAACGGTGAGAATAAACCGAAACAGGACGGATGGCATTGGGCAACCGAGGAAATGTTCACACTCGGTGAGCTTGTCGGTAAGTGTATTGTTGATAATATTATCGGCTAAGGCTGCAAAAAAGAATTTTGATGTTTACGTAATTGCGTTGAAAGAAACGAGCCGATGCGATACGATTGTTTGTGTAATTGATACCGTGTTGGGGTACAAAGGAGATAAATGATGAAAAAAATTATACCGATATTGTTGTCCGTGTTTATGTTCACGGGGTGTTACGGGACAAGCAATAATAAAACCAATACCTACCGCCGGATCACTATGGACGAGGCGGTGACTATGATGGCGCAGGAAAAAGACTATATTATTCTCGATGTGCGCCGTCCCGACGAGTTTGCCGCAGGGCATATCCCGAACGCGATCAATGTCCCAAACGAAAACATAGGTACAGAAGAGATTGCTGAATTGCCCGATAAGGATCAGCTCATTATGGTGTACTGCCGCAGCGGACGGCGCAGTAAAGAGGCATCCGAGAAGCTTGTCAACCTCGGTTATACGAATATTGTCGAATTCGGTGGGATTTTGGATTGGAAGGGTGAAACTGTTACAGGTTAACAATAACACCGCAGTAGCTAAAAAGGATGAAATAATGATGCTAACTTATACATACATATCAAAAGGAAAATTCGGATTGGTTGAAAAACCGAAGCCTACATTACAGCACGAGAGGGATGCTATCGTCAAGGTCACGCTGGCGAGTATCTGTTCGAGTGATCTGCATATCAAGCACGGCAGCGTGCCGAGAGCGGTGGAAGGAATCACGGTCGGTCACGAAATGGTCGGCATCGTGGAAGAAGTCGGCGCGGCTGTTACGCACGTAGCCCCAGGCGACAGAGTCACGGTCAACGTGGAGACTTTCTGCGGTGAGTGCTTCTTCTGCAAGAAGGGATTTGTCAACAACTGCACTGATAGAAATGGCGGTTGGGCGCTTGGTTGCCGAATTGATGGCGGTCAGGCAGAGTACGTCCGTGTACCGTTTGCGGATCAGGGGCTGAACAAGATTCCCGATACCGTGACCGACAGACAAGCTCTGCTCGTGGGCGATGTTCTTGCCACGGGATATTGGGCGGCGAAGATCTCCGAAATCACAGAGGACGATACCGTTCTCATC
>JAZOSS010000112.1:0-28407 GCA_045657205.1 Eubacteriales bacterium | reverse complement strand
GACTTCGAATTTATGTTCTATTTTGATCTTGATACCTCTGTATATTCGGAAGAATATGCACGTCTTATGAGTGAGCTTGACGGAATGTGCGAGGATTTCAAATATCTTGGAAGCTATTCGGAAGTTATATAATAAAAATCTCATTTCGGAAATTTTTCCGAAATGAGATTTTTTAATTATTTAATGTTTTCTATCATTTCAAGTGCCGCTTCTTTGAACTTCAGCACTTTTGCATCAGCCAATTCGGCTGTTTTTTCATTTACGAGATAATACAGCTTTATCTTCGGTTCGGTACCGGAAGGACGGATAACGAGAACGTCGTCTGCACACTTAAAGTAGACCGTGTTCGTCGTACCGCTGTCAAGCGTTTTCTTTTCACCCGTCTTGAAATTATATTCGCACGGAATATTATAATCTATGAACGTGTCTATATCAACGCCTGCAATGGATCTCGGCGGATTTGCACGAAGCTCTGCCATAATGCGCTTCATTCGGTCAAGTCCGTCAAGTCCCTTCATCGTAAGGTTATCAACTCCGTCACGGTAATAGCCGTACTTTTCGTATATTTCCTGCATTGCATCGTAGAGCGTCATACCGCGCTTCTTGTAGTAAGCGGCAACCTCACAGATGAGCATCGTACCGACAACGGCATCTTTATCACGTGCATACGTACCTCTGAGATAACCGTAGCTTTCTTCGAAACCGAATATAAATTCAGCCTCGC
The DNA here is from genome assembly GCA_045657205.1 of Eubacteriales bacterium. Classification (GTDB taxonomy): domain Bacteria; phylum Bacillota; class Clostridia; order Oscillospirales; family CAG-272; genus RGIG7213. The sequence continues at coordinate 27,683 of JAZOSS010000112.1, read as the reverse complement.
CCGGCTTTTCGTTGTACTTGATAACCTCGCCGATATACTTAAATCCCGTAAATACATTGTAAAGCTTTATGTTATTCACAGCGGCTATCTTCGATATAAGCTCCGTTGTAACAAAGCTCTTTATCGTATATGCACCTTTGGGCATTTTACCCGTCTTGTTAAGTGCCGTTATGATATATTCAAGCAATATAGCACCGACCTGGTTACCCGTCATAGTAACAAAATCGTCACCGACCTTTACCGCTATGCCTACACGGTCCGCATCGGGGTCTGTTGCTACGATAAGATCCGAGCCTATTTCCTTTGCAAGCTTGATACCGGGATTGAATACGTCCTTGAACTCGGGGTTCGGGAAAGGTGTTGTCGGGAAATCTCCGTCGGGAGTGCTCTGTTCTTCGACCATATAAAGCTTTTTGATACCGAGCATATCAATAACTCTCGGCACGAGCTTGTATCCTGCACCGTGAAGCGGTGTGTAAACGATCTTTATATCGTCTGCCATTTCCTTGACGATCTCCGTGTCTATCGCCTGAGCGCACACGTTTTCAAGATATGCACTGTCCACTTCCTCACCGATAACCGATATGATGCCCGACTTTACGCCTTCGTCAAAATCCATAGACGAAATGCCGTCGAATATATCCGTTACGGCTATGATATCGGAAACCTTCTTTGCATGCTCGGGAGAAAGCTGTGCGCCGTCTTCCCAGTATGCTTTGTATCCGTTATATTCCTTCGGATTATGCGATGCCGTTATATTGATACCTGCGATACATCCGAGATGTCTTATCGAAAATGAAAGAACGGGTGTAGGTCTGAGGGATTCAAATATGTATACCTTAACACCGTTTGCGGCAAGTACCTCTGCCGCCGCTTTTGAAAATGCTTCGGAATTGTTACGTGAATCACACGCTATCGCAACGCCTCTTTCGGCAGCCTCTTTTCCCTCTTCGTTAATAAGGGTAGCTATTGCCTGCGTTGCCTGTCTTACCGTGTAGATATTCATCGCATTCGTACCTGCATTCATCGTACCGCGAAGACCTGCGGTACCGAACTGCAGTGACTGATAGAAACGAAGCTTTATTTCATCGTCATTGTCTTTTATCGACAAAAGTTCCGCTTTTGTTTTTTCATCCGTTTTTTCGGAAGTAAGCCAACGGTTATAATTTTCAATGTAACCCATTTCAAACCCTCTCAATCTTCATTTAACGCCTGTTTCAAGGCTTTTGCAAGCTGATCGGGGCACGAAGTATTTTTAAATCCGCATCTTGTACCCTCAAGCAGGTCTATAACGTCCTGCGCTTTCATACCTTTGACAAGCTTTGAAATTCCTTTTAAATTTCCGTCGCAACCGCCGTAAAACTTAACGGACTCTATCACATCTCCGTCAAGCTCTATTTCGATCACAGACGAACACGTACCTCTTGTTTTGTACTTGTAATTCATTTATACCTCACAAAACAGTTTTCTTCATTACTATTATAATTCAAAATTTCAAATTTGTCAACTGCTAAGTACAAGATTGTATTTCACCTCGGTATCTTTATCGTAAGCTGTATATGATCCTCCTCGTCCACGCGTGACTGCTCTATCGGTATTCCCGCCTCTTTTACCGTATTTATCGCTCTGTCAACTGAATTTAAAAATATTCTGATATCTTTTATTATCATCTTTCTTATCGGTTTGTGTACGGGTTCTTCCGGGGTCAAAAGCTTTTTTACATACTCTTCGCTTTCCCTTACGTTTAAAGACTTTTCTATGATATATCCCAAAGCTTTCAGCCTTATTACGGGATCGTGTATTTTTATAAGCGCACGTGCGTGGCGTTCGGTGAGAGAATTTGCCGTTATCAGTTCCCTTTCGGGTTCTGTAAGGCGCAAAAGCCGCATTTTGTTTGCAACGTACGACTGGCTTACCGAAAGGAGGTCTGCGATCTCCTCCTGCTTTAAAGAATATTTTTCCGCAAGCGACAGAAGTGCTGACGCTTCTTCAAACATATTCAGCCCCTCTCTTTGAAGATTTTCAATAAGCGCAAGCTTTGCCGACTCCTCTTTGTCAACGTCAAGTATAACACACGGCACGTAATCAAGAGCCAGAAGCTTTGCCGCACGGAGGCGCCTTTCCCCTGCGATAACCTCGTAAAGACCTCCGAAAGGCGTGTCCTCGTCGGACATTCTTCTTATCGTTATCGGCTGTATTATCCCGTGCTTTTTTATGCTGTCGGCAAGGCTTAATATGGAAGAATCGGAAAATACGGTCCTCGGCTGTGACGGGTTCGGACATATTCTGTCGGGATTTATCAAATGCACACGGCACGTGTCCTCACTTTTTTTCAGTTGCCTTTTCTGTCTGTTTAGCTTGTCCCATTCGTTTTTCAATTTTTCTTTTTCTTCATTCTTTTTTACTTCAAACAGCTGCAGCAGTTTCATATCCGTCCTCCTTACAGTTCTGATGTATGGTAACATATACACCGTGCGAAATTGCACGTATATGGTCGTTAGAAAAAAATTTATAATTTTTTTATCAGAAAGGATTTAAAACAGCACTCTTTGCATCTATTATTATTTTGAGGTGATCTATTTGAAAAAACGGCATTTACTGAATATCATTACACTTTTTTTCGCTTTGTTTATCGTAATAAATTATTCCGTTTATCTTCTTTCAATAATTATAAACGGAGGAAAAACGTGGAACGCTCTTGTAGCTGTCGGCATTTTGCTTGTAACGGCCGTACCTTTACTGCTTTTGTTTTTCTTTGAAGAGAAGGCAAAAAAGAAATTTCCGCATCTTATACCGTTTTTAAAGTATCTTTACATATGCGGAATGGGTGTATACGTTATATCGTTCGGTATCTTCTGTATATTTTTAACGCACGGCGTTGAGTATTCTACACAAAACAACTATGATTATACGATAGTTTTCGGCGGCGGGATAAAGGAAGGATATCTTTCTTCACACGCACAAAGCCGTCTTGATGCAGCCGTATCGTATTATGAGAATAATAAAAACACCGTATTTATCCTTTCGGGCGGTGTTCCCGAAAACGAAAGATATTCCGAAGCGGAGCTTATGAGCGTTTATCTTATAAAAAAAGGCGTTCCCAAAAATAATATCATGCTTGAAAACAAAGCAAAAAACACCTGGGAAAACCTTGCATATTCGTTTGAGATGATAGAAGACGGAAAGACCGTGCACGGAATATCCAGCGACTATCACGTAAAAAGAATAGAGCTTATGGCAAAAGCTCAAGACATTGAGCTTGATATGACAGGAGCAAAAAGCGGATTAAGATTCAGCACCGTATCCTCCTACGTCCGTGAATATATGGCATATTTTAAATATTTTCTGGGACTTAATCACATATAAAAAGCCTCCCTTGTGTAAAGGGAGGTGGATTGCGAAGCAAGACGGAGGGATTGTAATGCAAAGAAAACACAACAAAGATATAGTACCAATAGCCAAAACATTGCGTAAAAATATGACTAAAGAGGAAAAACATCTTTGGTATGATTTTTTACGTATATATCCTGTTCGTTTTATTCGTCAAAAAGTCATCGGAAAATACATTGTAGATTTTTATTGTGCTAAAGCAAATCTCGTAATAGAACTCGACGGTTCGGGGCATTATACCGAAGATGGCAAAGAATATGATGCACAGCGCACCAAATTTCTCGAACAGTATGGATTGAAAGTGATAAGAATACCTAATACAGAGATACATAAAAATTTCAAGGGCGTTTGCGAATATATTGATAAAATGGTTAAACAATCCCTCCGTCATTTTTCTTAAAAAATGACACCTCCCTTTACACAAGGGAGGCTTATATCAGCATAAAACCCTTCGGTATATTAAAGTATCGAAAGGTTTTTATTTTTTCTTGACAAAATCTTTAAATTGTACTATAATATAACCGTCACACGAACTGAATAATCGGAAAACAGGGGTATTTTCTATTTAGGAATACTATACCCTTTTTTAAGCATACTTAGCTATACACGGATTTTGGTAAAAATGCAAACTCCACTATAGCTGAGTATGGTTGGTATAACCCTATTCCGATTAGTTTGTGTGACAACAATCGGGGTTTGCATTTTTCGGTGTGCATAACTTCGGTTGTGCACACTTTTTGTTTTTGCAAAAACACTAAAGTGAAAAAATATTATACAACAAGGAGAACGAAATGAAGAAAAAAATCAAGCTCACGCCCATTTTGCTTGCGCTTATTCTCTCGCTCGGCGCAAGTTTTACCTCATGTGAAGATTCCGAAACCGGTACGGACAGCGCAAGCGTTACCGTATCTCAAACGGAAAAGGAAACAAATGCCGATACTGATGCTAAAACCGATTTCATCGCAAGTGAAACACCGACAGAGAATGTAAGCATCGAAACACCCGCCGAGGACACAGAAGCCCCCGCGACAACCGTACCCGAAACGGAAGCACCCGAAATAAAACCTACTGTAACTACAACTTCTTCGCAAAAAAACACAGCATACACAAATGCTTTGACTTGCGTCTACGCTGAAAATGATACTGCTTTTTACGAGTTCGTTTTTGAAAAAGGCGTTTTAGTAACAGTGTATGTGGAAAACAACAACGGCAAGGATGCTTTTGGAAAAGATACTTACCAAGGGTTGGAGAATTCTCCTTTCAAGGGAATGATTGTAGAAGAAATTGTTGATAAATTTGAAAAAGATGGATATACTGTAACAATTAATGAATAATAATCAACCGTATGACAAAAACCAAATCATTTTGAGATAACCGTAAGTTATATTTTGTTATATATCGGCATCTAACGAGTTTGCAACAACCAAAAATCCTCGTTCGTAAGAACGGGGATTTTACTTTTTCACGAAACTTGTCAAAAAAATAATCAAAACTGATTTGACCGAATAAAAAACGAACGCCCGAAGCTTCCTCCGTATGAAGCTTCGGGCAATTTTAACCGTAATTATGGGGTTTTATCTTTTTACTTCTTCCATTATATATGCTTCGAGGATATCGCCTACGCGGATATCGTTAAACTTTTCAAGTCCGACACCGCATTCGTATCCCGTTGCAACCTCGCGCACGTCATCCTTGAAACGGCGGAGTGAGGAAATTTTATCCTCGAATATGATAACGCCGTCACGTACGACACGGATAAGTGATGCACGTGTGATCTTTCCGTCCTGAACGTACGAACCTGCGATAGTTCCGACGTTGGGAACGTGGATAGTCTGGCGAACTTCAGCGTGGCCGAGTACGACTTCCTTGAATGTGGGAGCAAGCATACCCTTCATAGCCGCCGTTATCTCTTCGATACATTCGTAAATGATTCTGTACGTACGGATATCGACGCCTTCACGTTCTGCCGAATCCATTGCAGCCTTATCGGGACGCACGTTGAATCCGATAATAATAGCATTTGACGCTGCGGCAAGCATAACGTCACCTTCTCTGATACCGCCTGCGGCAGAGTGGATAACGTTCACCTTGACCTCATCATTCGTAAGCTTGAGAAGCGATGCGGAAACTGCCTCTGCAGAACCTGCAACGTCAGCCTTGATAATGACGTTAAGATGCTTTACGTCATCACTGATATTTGCAAACATTTCTTCAAGCGAGCCACGGGATTTAGCCTTGAATTCCTGTTCTTTTTCCTTTTCTTTACGCTGTTCTGCAAGCTCTCTTGCCATTCTTTCATCTTCAACGGCGTTGAATTCGTCACCTGCCGTAGGAACAGCCGAAAGTCCCGTTATCTCAACAGGAACAGACGGACCTGCCACGTTTACGAGTCTTCCGAGTGAATCCGTCATAGCACGGACTCTACCGACACAAGTACCTGCGATAACGACGTCACCGCTGTGAAGCGTACCGTTCTGTACGAGCACCGTCGCAACGGGTCCCTTACCCTTATCGAGCTTTGATTCTATTATAACGCCCTTTGCGTGGCGGTTCGGGTTTGCTTTAAGCTCCTTCATTTCAGCAACGAGAAGGACCATTTCAAGCAGGTTGTCAATTCCCTGTCCGGTAAGTGCGGAAACGGGAACAACTATCGTATCACCGCCCCATTCTTCGGGCATAAGGTCGTATTTCGTAAGCTCCTGCTTAACAGCATCGGGGTTAGCGTGCTGTTTATCCATTTTGTTTATCGCAACGATAACAGAGATATCAGCCGCCTTTGCGTGGTTAATAGCTTCTATCGTCTGCGGCATTATACCGTCGTCTGCGGCAACGACGAGGATTGCTATATCCGTGGATTTTGCACCTCTTGCTCTCATTGCCGTGAACGCTTCGTGTCCGGGGGTATCAAGGAACGTGATATCCTTACCGTCGATATTTACTCTGTAAGCACCGATATGCTGTGTGATACCGCCAGCTTCTCCGCTTGTAACGTGTGTATTTCTTATCTTGTCAAGAAGTGACGTTTTACCGTGGTCGACGTGACCCATTACGCAGACAACGGGAGGTCTTTCGATAAGATCCTCTTCTTTGTCCTCACTGTCGGAAAACAGTCTTTCTTCAATCGTAACTACGACTTCCTTCGTAACGACAGCACCCATTTCTTCTGCAACGAGATACGCCGTATCAAAGTCGATAACGTCGTTTACAGTAACCATGGCACCCATACCGATAAGTCTTTTTATGACCTCGGATGCCGTTGCTTTAAGTCTTTGAGCAAGATCGGAAACTACTATTTCATCGGGAACAGTTATATGAAGCGGCTGTTTTTTAGCCTTTTCAAACTGTTCTCTCTTCATTTTTTCTATTGCGAATTTTTCTTTATCGCGGTTCTTCGAGCTCTTGTCGTTCTGCTTGTTCTTCTTGAACTTCTGCTTCTGATTATGCGAGTCGGAATTATATCCGCCCTTGGAGTCGGAAACGAAATTTTCAAGTCTTTCATCGTATTTATCAAGATCGACGGAAACCGTTCTTGTATCTATTACTCTTGTACCCGTCTTAACGCTTGAGTTTGAAGATGCTTCACCCGTACCCGAGGAACGGATAACTCCGCTTCTGTTGTCCTGCTGAGGCTGTGCGGGCTTTTTCTTATCCGCAGGCTTATTCGTCTGTGTCTGTGCAGGTCTGTTCTGGAATTTATCAAGCTGTGACATACGCTGTTTATCGTATGCAGGCTTCTTCTGCTCGTTGTGTGCAGGTTTGTTTTCCTTTTTGAACTCTTCTTTTTTGAACTCTTCTTTTCTGGGTTCTTCTTTTTTAGGCGCAGTTTTTTCTTCTTTTTTAACTTCCGCCGTCTTCGGTTTTTCTTCCTTCACGGGTGCCTTTGCCGGTGCTTCCTTCTTGGGTTCTTCCTTTTTGGGAGCTTCCTTCTTAGGCTCTTCCTTCTTGGGTTCTTCTTTTTTGATCTCTTCTTTTTTCGGTTCTGCCTTTTTAGGCTCTTCTTTCTTCTCTTCGGGCTTCTTTTCCTGCTTTTTAGCCTTTTTTATAGGGCGGTCCGCCTCGGCAACGTCAGCTTTACCTGCAAGATACGCCGAAAGGTTGCTTACCTGGTTTTCTTTTGTGAGAAGTTCTATTATGACGGAGAACTCATCGGGTTCAAGCACCGTCATATGTGTCCTGCCTTCAAAACCGTTTGCTTTAAGCAGATTTATAATATCTGTGCTTTTCATATTCAGGTCTTTGGCAAGTGCACTGATTCTGTATTTCTGATTTGCTATCATACAATGACCTTTAAAAACGACGTTACGGACCGTCGTTTTTTCCTTTCATTACGGTTAAATGTTATTCTTGATTAAAATATTTTAAGATTGCCGAAGCGAGCTGTCCGTCCGATATTCCGACAACAGCCACGTCGGTATCCTTACCCGCCATTTTGCCGAGTGTCAGCGAATCGACCGACACCATAACAAGCGGTACTTCGTAATACTTACAGCAGTTTTCGATACGGCTTTTTGTATTTTTCGACGCATCGGAAGCACACACGGCAACGAGCGGAGATCTTCTTCCTCCCGATCTTATACTGTCCGTCGTGAGGTTACATCCTATCGTGATGCGTCCTGATTTTTTAGCAAAGCCGACGTATGCGGTAAGTTTTTTGATATCGTTTGAATTGTTTTCGTTTTTCACTTTTCACCCTCTGAAGAACTGCTTTCTTCAAGCTGTGATTCGAGTGCCGTATATATCTCCTCGGAGATCGTGCAATCGAGCGATCTTTCTATTCTGTGAGCTTTTTTTGCTTTTTTCAAGCAGGAAACGTCGTGGCATATATAAGCTCCCCTGCCTGACTTTTTACCCGTCAGGTCGAGTGATATCTCCCCTTCGGGTGATCTTACCACTCTTATAAGCTCGTTTTTGTTACGGCTTTCCATACAGCCCATACATTTTCTTTGCGGTATTTTTTTAGGTGCTTTCATTTTATTCGGCTTTTATGTCTATCTTATAGCCTGTAAGTCTTGCCGCAAGGCGTGCGTTCTGTCCTTCCTTGCCTATTGCAAGTGAGAGCTGATCGTGTGCGACAGTAACTCTTGCCGTCTTTTCTTCGTCGATGTATATTCCCTTTACGGTTGCAGGGGACAAAGCGGCGGATATATATTCTTCGGGAGTTTCGCTGTACTTTATTATGTCGATCTTTTCGCCTTTGAGCTCATCGACGATACCCGAAATTCTCGTACCCTTGTTACCGATACAAGCACCGATGGGATCTACATTTTCATCGCGCGAATATACAGCCATCTTCGTTCTTGAACCTGCCTCGCGGCTTATGTTCTTGATGATTACCGTGCCGTCGGCGATTTCCGGAATTTCAAGCTCAAACAAACGCTTGACAAGACCGGGATGAACGCGGGATATCGTTACTATTCTGCCTCTTGCGGGCTTCTTTTCCTCTGCTCCTTCTTCGGGCTTGGGATCGTGATTTACTTCCGTTACGAACACCTTTACGTGGTCGCCTACCTTGAAGCTTTCACCGGGTATCTGCTCGTTTTTGATAAGAGATACTTCGCTTGTGCCCGTATTTACTATAACAGAACCGGAAGAAAGATCCGTTGCTACGACAGTCGCTGTCATGATCTCTTCCTTCTTATTCTCATATTCTTTTATGAGCATACCTCTTTCGGCTTCTCTTATACCCTGAATGATGACCTGCTTTGCTATCTGGGCACTCGTTCTGCTGAATTCTTTCGTTTTTATCTCTATTTCAACTACCGTACCGAGTCTGTATCTTTTGCTGAGCTTCTTGGCATCTTCAAGAGAAATTTCCGTATTTTCATCCGTAACCTCTTCAACCACGTCAAGAACTCTGTAAAGGCGGCACTCTTTTGTAAGCGGATCAAGCACGACCTTTACATTTGTGCTGTTTGAATATGCTTTTTTGTATGCGCTTACAAGTGCCGCAGACAGTCTTTCAAGCATATAATCCTTCGGTATTCCTCTTTCCTTCTGAAGATCGTCGAGCGCATCGAACAGCGCCGCATTCTCTTTTGCCTTCGCCATTTTTTTCCGTTTTCCTCCTGAATAATTTTATATGTTGGTAAAATCAAAGTAAATGTTTGCTTTTGCTATTTCGACTGCAGGTATCTCTATCGTTTTTCCCGCACAGTCGATAACCGCCGTATCGCCGTAGCTTACAAGCGTTCCGACGAACGTTTTTTGTCCTTCAAGCGGTTTATAGAGCTTTATCTGCACGGTTTCTCCTATGCAAACGTCGAAGTGCCAATTATATTTAAGCTCTCTTTCTATACCGGGGGATGATACTTCAAGTGTATACGCATCCTCTATCGGGTCTGCTTCTTCGATAAGAACATCGACTGCTCTGTGGAATTTTTCGCAGTCCTCTATTCCCACGCCTCCTTCTTTGTCGATGGTAAAGCGCAGTATCATCTTTCCGCCTTCTTTGACGTATTCTATATCCCAGATAATATAACCGAGCTCCTCTGCCAGAGGTGTTGCAAATTCCGTAACCGTTTGAATAACGCTTTTTTTGCTTTTCATAGGCTTCCTTTCAAATGTTAAGGCTGCAGCCGCAGTCTTTATAAAAAGTTCAGAGGTGCTGTTGTCCAGCACCTCCGTTCTTAATTCTTGCGTATTATATCATATACAGAACAATTTGTCAATAGTTAATTAAAAAATATTTCCGCATTTTCCTCTTTGCTATTGATTTTTCGCGTAATGTAATGTATAATTAAAGTATTATCAGATGAAAAGTGAGTGATATTATGTTAAAAGTAATGTTTGTATGCTACGGTAATATATGCCGTTCACCCACAGCGGAATTTGTTTTTAAAGCTCTTATTAAAGAAAAGAGGCTTGATGATAAGATATACGTCTCTTCCTCGGCAACGTCTTCCGAGGAGCTTGGCAATCCCGTATATCCTCCTTCAAAAGAGGAAATGAAGCGTCACGGAATAGACTGCTCGGGAAAATGCGCCGTAAAGCTCAGATCATCCGACTACGAACAGTACGATATGTTCATCGGAATGGACGATATGAACATACGCGCAATGATACGCATATTAAACGGAGATCCCGACGGCAAGATACACAAGCTCATGGACTTTACCCCCGAAGGCGGCGAAGTCAGCGATCCTTGGTACACAAGACGTTTTGACAAAGCGTACGAGGATATAAGCCGCGGCTGCCGTGGCCTTCTTGAATACATAAAAGAAAATAACCTTTTGGAGATATGAATATGAAATTTTTAATCGCATCGGATATCCACGGCTCATACACTTATTGCAAAGCACTTATTGAAGCTTACAAGAGAGAAAAAGCCGACCGTCTTTTGCTTTTGGGCGACATACTTTACCACGGACCGAGAAACGACCTGCCCGAAGGCTACGCGCCTAAAGACGTCATTGCCCTTTTAAACGAATACAAAAGCGAGATCTTTTGCGTAAGAGGAAACTGTGACACGGAAGTCGATCAGATGGTGCTTTCGTTCCCTGTTCTGGCTGACTATGCGGTGATCCCGACGGAAAATGCAATAATTTACGCAACGCACGGACACAATTACAACAGCAATAAGCTTCCGCCGCTTAAAGCGGGTGACATCCTTCTTCACGGACATACGCACATCCCGTGCGTAAAAGAATATGAAACGCATACGTATATTAATCCCGGTTCTGTTTCGATCCCGAAGGAAGGAAGTCCGCACAGTTATATACTGTTTGATGGCAAGACCTTTGTTTTCAAGGATCTTGATTCAAAACCTTATATGGAATATTCGCTTAAATAATTTTTTGTGCATTAAAAACCGTGTTATGGATATAATCCTTTTGTAAACAAAATACGGGAGGATATAATATGACACGTTTTACCGTGCCGAGAGATATTTATTTCGGCAAAGATTCAATGAAAGCACTCGAAAAGCTCGACGGCAAAAAGGCCATGATCTGCACGGGCGGCTCATCAATGAAAAAATTCGGTTTTTTGGACAAAGCGATCGGATACTTGCAAAATGCGGGTATGACTGTTAAAGTTTTTGACGGAATAGAGCCTGATCCGTCTGTTGATACCGTTCTTCGCGGAGCGGAAGAAATGCTTTCTTTTGCGCCCGACTGGATAGTTGCGATAGGCGGCGGCTCACCGATAGATGCCGCAAAGGCAATGTGGATAAAATACGAATATCCCGACATACGTTTTGAAGATATGTGCCGTGTGTTTGAGTTGCCGAAATTACGAAGAAAAGCAAGATTCTGTGCCGTTTCATCGACCTCGGGATCTGCTACCGAAGTTACCGCATTTGCTGTAATAACCGATTATAAAAAAGGTATAAAATACCCGATAGCCGATTATGAAATAACGCCGGACGTCGCTATCGTCGATCCGTCACTTGCCGAAACGATGCCCGAAAAGCTGACAGCTCACACGGGTATGGATGCTATGACACACGCGATAGAGGCTTACGTTTCGACAAACGCAAATCCTTTCACCGATCCTCTTGCGCTCAGCGCCATAAAGACTGCCGCGGAAGATCTTATAGGATCATACAAAAAGGATATGAAAAAGCGTGAAAATATGCACTACGCACAGTGTCTTGCAGGTATGGCGTTTACCAACGCCTTACTCGGAATAGTCCACTCAATGGCTCATAAAACGGGAGCAGCGTTTGCCGACTGCGGCTCGCACATAATACACGGATGTGCAAACGCAATATATCTGCCGAAAGTTATAGAATTCAACTCAAAGGACGAATACGCAAAGAAACGATACTGCGAAATATCGGACTTCCTTTGCCTTGGCGGAGATTCCGAATACGAAAAAGTCCAACGCCTGATAGGGTATATTGAGAATATGAACCGCTCGCTCGGCATTCCCGACTGTATCAAAAACTGCGGTGAAAACGGCAATATACAAAAAGGCGGCTTCATACCCGAGGACACGTTTTTAAAGCGTTTGCCAACGATAGCAAACGAAGTATTGAACGACCCGTGTACTCTGTCAAATCCGAGAAAAATAACAAAAGAGCAGGCAGAAAAACTCCTTTCGTGCTGTTACTACGGTACGCCTGTTGATTTTTAAACCGCTTCCGCATTAAGCTTCGGCATTTATCGCTTGTTTGCAGGGCGCACAAAGCTCCTTGGAGCTTTTGAAAAATTGCCATGCAATTTTTGAACTGCTTTGCAGTTCAGTGCGCCCGAAAGCGTACCCGCATTTGCCGAAGCTTATCGGGGCGTACCGCAGTGTCAAATAAACCTACATTTTAACGTTTCGGAGAACATATGTATAAGATACTCAGAAAGAAAAAACTGAACGATACCGTCACACAAATGGATATTCTCGCACCGCTCGTTGCAAAAAAAGCAAAGCCGGGACAGTTTATCATTTTAAGAGTTTCCGATGTCGGTGAGCGTATTCCACTGACCGTAGCAAAAACAGATGCTTCGGAAGGGAGCGTCAGAATAATTTTCAGCGCTGTCGGTGCAACGACAAAACAGCTTGCCGAAAAGAACGAAAGTGAATACATCAGCGACTTTGCAGGTCCTTTGGGATGTCCCACGCACTTGGAAGGCGTAAAAAAAGCCTGCATCATAGGCGGTGGTGTGGGATGCGCTATTGCTTTGCCTATTGCCGAAGCGCTTTATGATCAAGGTGCTGAAGTAGAAGGTATAATAGGCTTCAGAAATAAAGACCTCGTCATTTTAGAAGACGAATTTTCAAAATGCTGTAAACACCTCACGGTTATGACCGACGACGGCTCATACGGCGAAAAAGGAAACGTGACGTCACCTTTAAAGGAGCTTCTTGAAAAAGGTGAGCGTTTTGATATGATCTTCGCAATAGGCCCTCTCGTTATGATGAAATACGTCGTCAAGACTGCTGAGCCTTTCGGTGTTCCCGTAACAGTATCAATGAATCCGATAATGATCGACGGTACGGGAATGTGCGGAGGTTGCCGCCTTACGCTTAACCGAAACGGCGAAAAAATAACGAAATTTGCCTGCGTTGACGGTCCCGATTTCAACGGATACGAAATAGATTTTGACGAAGCGATATCAAGAGGAAGCATGTACGCTGATTTTGAACGTCACGCATACGAAAAGACGTGCAATCTTTTTAAAGAAAGCTGAGGTATATCATGGCAATAGATCCGAAAAAAAACGAAATGCCCACTCAATCACCCGAAGAACGTGTACACAATTTCAACGAAGTTGCTTTGGGATACACATACGAGCTTGCTTTGAAAGAAGCATCCCGCTGTCTTGACTGTAAAAACAAGCCTTGCGTTTCGGGTTGTCCCGTTAATGTTGATATTCCGAACTTTATAGATCACATCAAGCAAAACGACCTTGAAGGGGCGTACCGCTGTATTTCAAAATCTTCTTCACTGCCTGCCGTATGCGGAAGAGTTTGTCCGCAGGAGCACCAATGCGAAAAAGTTTGCACACTCGGTAAAAAATTTGAGCCTGTTGCAATAGGCAGGCTTGAGAGATTCGTTGCTGACGAGCATATAAAAAACAGCACTGAGCTTCCGAAAAAAGCACCCTCAAACGGCATAAAAACCGCTGTTATCGGCTCGGGACCTGCAGGTCTTTCGTGTGCCGGAGATCTTGTCAAGCTCGGTTATGACGTGACTGTGTACGAAGCACTTCACACACCGGGCGGTGTTCTTGTATACGGTATTCCCGAATTCCGCTTACCGAAGTCAATAGTTGAAAACGAGATAGAAACGCTGAAAAAGCTCGGCGTAAAAATAGAAACGAACGTGATAATCGGAAAGACGCTTACGGTAGATGAGCTGTTCGAAATGGGATTTTCAGCTGTATTTATCGGCTCGGGTGCAGGGCTTCCGAATTTTATGAACATTCCCGGTGAAAGCCTTAAAGGAATATACTCGGCAAATGAATTTTTAACGAGAACGAACTTAATGAAAGCGTACCTTCCGTCATCCGAAACTCCAGTAATGAAGGGCGGACGTGTAACAGTCATAGGGGGCGGAAACGTGGCTATGGACTGTGCAAGAACGGCATTAAGGCTCGGAGCTGATAAGGTTTACATCGTTTACAGACGTTCTATGGAGGAGCTTCCCGCAAGGCGCGAGGAGGTCGAACATGCAATTGATGAGGGTGTTGAATTTCATCTTTTGACAAATCCTTTGGAATTTATCTCCTATGAAAACAAGGAAGATCCGAAAGACCGTAAAAACGGATCTGTAAAAGCGGTAAGCTGTATAAAAACAGAGCTTGGGGCACCCGACGAAAAAGGAAGACGCCGTCCGATACCTATAGAAGGTTCGGAATTTACACTCGAAACCGATACGGTAATAATCGCCGTGGGTACGTCCCCGAATCCGCTTATTAAAAATACTACCGAAAACCTTTCGGTAAATTCAAGAGGCGGTATTATCGTAACAGAAGACGGTCTTACTTCAAGGGAAGGCGTATACGCAGGCGGGGATGCCGTTACGGGGGCTGCAACGGTCATTTCCGCGATGGGAGCAGGAAAGATCGCAGCGGCTTCTATAGACAGATATTTAAAGAGTATGCAAGAAAAGAAATGAGGAAACGTATGAAGCTTTTTATATATCCGAATTTATCGAAGGAAAGATATATCGTCTCATCTTTGAAATGTATAACCGCACTTACGAATAACGGTTTTGAATGTTATTTTTCAAAAGAAGACAGTCTGACTCTTTTTAAAAAAGAATATAACGTATGTTCCCCTGCCGACTGTGATATCGTAGTGTCAGTCGGCGGCGACGGAACGGTTCTTTCGGCTTCAAAAACGGCTTTTGAATTTGATAAACCCCTTATGGGTATAAATGGAGGAAGGCTCGGATATCTCTGCGCTTACGAGCTTGACGAAATACAGTCTGTAACGGAAAACGATATTTCATCACTTTGCCGTTCTTCAAGAAGCGCGCTTTCCTTTTCCGATGGCAAAACTACGTTCAAGGCTTTGAATGATATCGTTATAGCTAAAGATAATTACGGTTCGGTAATAAAAACGGATGTGTTTTGTGAGGGCAGAAAGCTTATGTCCTTTAGGGGGGACGGTGTCATCATCTCAACTCCGACGGGATCGACTTCGTACAACTTTTCCGCAGGCGGACCGATACTTTCCCCCGACAGCAAATGCTTCGCCGTAACGCCCATATGTCCGCATTTATCAGATGCAAGAACACTCGTCGTACCCGATACATACTCGCTTGAGATCACGGTATCCGAAAACGCTCAAAACAAAGCTTTCATTTACTGTGACGGTATAGTGTGCGGAGAGCTTTGCACGTCGGTAAAAACAGAAAAATACCGGAAAGAACTCACATTGCTCGTAAAAGACTCCTGCAGTGTCGTCAACAGCGAAAAGCTCCACAAAACATCTTTAATATGATAAAAAATCCTTTCCTTTCACATCAGCATATTTGCTTGTTGGAGATTTGCTTGTTGGAAATATCACAGTTGTACAAGGTTGTTTGTATTTGGGATTACTTATCTTCTTCTCGATTTTAATGCTTTTGTTGGCATCTAAAATATATAAAAGTAGGATTTTGAAAAACGGTAAATAAATCAAACGGTTATTATGTTAATTTGTTTATAAATAGGAGGTTTTATGTAAATGAAAGTATTGCTTGGTATATTAGGTTTGGTGTCTTTGTTGTTTTTGATAATGGGGTGGACGCTTAAAAAAGATGTGTTTTTTATTGGCGCAGTTGTCGTTATGGCAGTTCTGATAGTAGTAGTTTTCTATAGAAAAGGAAAGAGTTGAACTACATCCGCAAACTGAACTATTAATGTTCAGTTTGCGGATGTTTTTGTATAATAAAAAAACATCTACTTAGCAGGTGGTTCAGACCACTGACAAAGTTACATTTAGTGGTCATTTTTTGTGCCAAAGTAGTGCAAAGGATGCACAAATATGGTATAATAAAAGCAAAGAAAAGCCACATAAAAAGAGGAATTTTAATGCTAAAACCATCAATAACTATATGGCATCCTGATATTGAAGACGTATGTAAAGATGGTTACTTTGTTATGAGTTATTAAGAATGCTTGATTGGAAAAAATGATAGCAGATTGTCATCACAGATCACCAAACATAAAAAGAAATCCGAACCTATCTCCTATACAGAAGATTGGGTTCGGATTTCTACTGTTTGGTGCGGGTAACAGGACTTGAACCTGCACATCCTTGCGAACATAAGAACCTGAATCTTACGCGTCTGCCAATTCCGCCACACCCGCATATTTAATTGTAATTCGTGGCATCCGCTATCGCGTGACAGCTTCAAGCATAGTCGTCTTTCTCACTGCCGTTCGAAATCCTCCTTGCTTGTGCGCCTTCTCGAATTCGCTTCATCACCCACCGGGTGCGCTCATTCTCGAAGCTGCCAATTCCGCCACACCCGCATATTTTATTATTAACATTGAAATAATAACACAGAATGATTATTTTGTCAAGATAAAAAAGGAAAATAATTTATTGATTTGTATTGACATATCCGCTTTATAGGGTTATAATAATCGAAACGAGTTGAGGTTTGATATGAAAAGAATTTTAAAACGTATAGGATACAATATAACAAACAATGCCGGTGCTTTTAAAGGTCGGCCTTTTGTTTTTTGCACCGTTATTTCCGTTTCGTTTTTGGTTTTGTGTTTTATATCAAACAATTTTTATTTACGTCTTTTTCTTACCCTGTCTTCTCTTATATCCGCCATGCTTTTTAAAATCAGCAAAAAGCGGCCGTTGAAATTCGGAATTTATACAAACCGCATATACGTTTTGGCTTGTATTATGTGTTTTATCTTCGGTATAGAATCAATATTCTTTTGTGATATAAACCCACGTGCCTGCGAAAAATACATAAAAGACGATGCGTTTATAACCGCCTACGCCGTTCCCGACACGTCAAGCAAAGTAAAAATTACAAATATTGACGGCGACGAGGTATCATTCTTCTGTACTTTAAACGGTGCATACACCCCAAATAATTATGAAATATTCACTTGTAAAGGAAGCATTGACAAAGCGGTTACACGCTCAATTTTCGGCAACACATATTACATAAGAAACAACATTTTACTGACTGTAAATACCGACTACGTACATCTGACAGGTGAGCAGGCAAACACCGTTTCGGCACGTTTTTACAAAATCAACAGAGCTGTCCGTTCCTTCATATACGAATACTGTAAAGACAACCCCGGATTTATTTCGGGTGTCTTTTTAGGTAATAAAGAAGATATTCCGGTATCAATAATGTCAGATTTTTCCCATTTGGGTATATCTCATATAATTGCCGTAAGCGGTATGCACGTTATCGCCGCCTTAGCCATACTGTCTTTCTTTTTCAAAAGGTTAATTCCAAGCAAGGCTTTACGTTCTTTTCTTTTAATTCCCGCCGCTGTTTTTTACACCCTTGTAACGGGGTGCATTTATTCCGCCATACGTGCCGCTATAATGTTCGTTTTGCTCAATGCGGCAACCGCTTTATTAAAGCGCAGCGACTCTTTGACTTCCCTTTTCATAGCCCTTTACCTCATCTGTCTTTTTCAGCCGTATGCTGTTTTTGATATTTCTCTTCAGCTTTCCGTCGCCGCCACTGCCGGTATTATCATTTTCGGCATACCTGCAAACGAGAAAATACACAAATTTATACGTCTAAAAAACAGAACCGTATCGAAAAGCCTTTTTTATATTTCCGATTCTCTTATAATATCCGTTGCGGCAATTTTTCCGATAATTCCAATCACCGCGTACTATTTTGGTAAGACCTCGGCTTTAAGTCCGCTTATGACGCTTGTCATTTCACCTTTTGTTTTGTTGATACTTTACTTCACTCCTTTTATATTTTTACTTACAAAAATACCTGCTCTTGCCTCTTTGGCAGGACAGATATGCGATTCATCCGCCGCGCTTGCCATTGACATTGCCGATCTTGCAGCACGCCATATCAATTTCGAAATATCACTTGAATATATTTTTTCACGATACGTTATCGCAGGCTCTCTTATATTCTTGTTTCTGCTTCTTATTGCAGGAATCAGGAAAAAGCGTATATTTGCATCGGCTTGCGGAATATTTGCCGCCGTCTATTTCGTATGTATGGGTGCATATCACATATCCGCAAGCGGCAACGAAGAACTCATATACGTATGCAAGGTTGATGACGTAATATGCCATATAGAAGGAAACCGTGCTGTGGCAGTTGACGTTACAAACGGTTCTTTTTCATCGTACAGCAGACTGTTCGACGAGTTGAACAAACGCGGCATCATGGAGCTTGATACCCTTATAATAACGAGATGCGGTGAAAACCATTCACGTCTTATAAACAAGATCGTTTCAAATTACGGAATAAAGCAACTAATTATTCCAAAGGGTGATATGTATTCCGAACACGTCGGTGTAAGTGCAGAAGGCGCAGACGTGCCGTACTCATATTACAATTATAAAGACGGTCTTACGTTAACCGAACACAGCATAGTGGTAAGTCCCACATATTATCTCGGGCTTCCGAGAGGATGCACCGTAAAAATAAAAGATATGATGTATTCCTCGGGGAGAACGCTCGATATTCCGACAGACGAACGCTTTTCGATATTTATGTACGGTACTTTT
This sequence comes from Eubacteriales bacterium, assembly GCA_045657205.1. Lineage (GTDB taxonomy): Bacteria > Bacillota > Clostridia > Oscillospirales > CAG-272 > RGIG7213. Next base: position 8,678 of record JAZOSS010000112.1, on the reverse strand, counting down.
TCGGATATAACGGAAATATCTCTCGTTCCTGTTGAAAACACGGACCTTGCCCTTGTTCCGTACAAAATAAAGGAAAAGCTGTTTTTTCCAAAAGAATATGACAGCTATCAAAGCAGGGTAAACGTCAAGCTTTTCAACAACACGGCAATCATTGATTTAAAAAAATTTGACGAATAAAATTTGCATTTCCGTCCGATAATCCTCCTATAAAACTCAGGAGGTACTTATGTCGGAAGAAACGAAAAACGAAACGCCGTCGGGTGTAAACGACGGAATGGCATACATCGGCGACGACAGCTTTGTGATTGACTGTATAACGGTAATCGGTCAGGTCGAGGGGCATTATTCATTACCGCAAGGACAAAAAGCAACGAAATACGAGCATCTTATTCCGAGAATAACAGCGTGCGAAGAAAACGACAAAATAGACGGTCTTTTGCTTGTTTTGAACACAGTCGGCGGAGACGTCGAAGCAGGTCTTGCAATAGCCGAGCTAGTTGCAACGATGAAAAAGCCGACCGTTTCACTCGTACTCGGCGGAGGTCATTCCATAGGAATACCGCTTGCCGTAAGTGCAAAAAGATCGTTTATCGTTCCCTCTGCCACTATGACTCTCCACCCCGTCAGAATGAACGGACTCGTCATAGGGGTTGAACAAAGCTTTGAATATTTCAAGCGTATGCAGGAAAGAGTAAACGATTTTATTTGTCTTAATTCAAGCATAGAGCGTGAAAAACTTGAAGAAATGATGTATTCAACAAACGATATCGCCGCTGACATAGGCACGATAATAACGGGAAAAACGGCTGTCGAATACGGTCTTATAGACGAGCTTGGCGGAATATCCTCCGCGCTTGCATCACTGCGTACCCTTGCTAAAAAACAGAAAGAATAAACCCTGTGTTTTATAATATACCAACAGGAGCATCCACTGCAAGCATTAATCTTTACACCGTACAAAATATAAAATAACGTAATGATAATCAACAGCTATACACCATTTTTATGGGAAATGATATTGAAAAGCGGTTTATTTTATGATATAATGTAAGCAACACGCAAAAGAACAGAGAGGTTAGGTGTCACAGTGGGAAAAATAAAGAATTTTTTAGAATTCAATAAAGAAATTTTGGATCTTTACAAAACAAGAAATTCTTGTATTTTAAGAGATGAAAGATTCGGAATTGCGGACAACAAAGTAAACCTTCATTATTGGCGTTTTGGCAAAACGTGTGAAAACATAGGTGATTATTTATCTTCAGTGGTAGTTGATTATATGAAAGACTACTATAAGGTTGATGACAATATTACAACCGAAACAAAACATCTATATGCCATAGGTTCAATTTTGCAAGCCGGTAGGCAAAACGCCACCGTTTGGGGTAGCGGCTTTTTGGATCCTCTTACTCATAGAACCGCCCCCTTAATGAAATATTTAAGAAAATTGGATATCAGAGCAGTGCGCGGACCGAACACACGTAACCATCTCATAGATTTAGGCTATAAGTGCCCGGAATCATACGGAGATCCTGCTGTTTTGATGCCATTGATATATCCGGGCAAACCAAGTCAAAAATCCAAAAACTACATTCTCATAAATCATTTTAACGATGACACCTCATACGAAAACAGTTTAAATGTATTGACAAACGATTATAAAAATTTTATAGATACGATCTTAAAATCAAAACTTGTCGTAAGCAGTTCTTTGCACGGCATAATCCTTTCTGAGGCATACGGAGTACCCGCTATTCTTTATTTACCGAAAGGACTAAACAATTCACTGTTCAAATATGAAGATTACTATTATTCAACCGAAAGATTCGATTTTCCCATTGCAAAAAGCATAGATGAGGCACTATCCATATCTCCGTGCAAATTACCGGATCTGTCAAATATGCAAAATCATTTGATCAATGTATTTCCGAAAGATCTTTGGCTTAACTGATAATATCAGAAGAGTATATATCACAGTATAAACTTCTTCCGCTTTAACGGAAGGAGTTTTTTGTGTTTACCTTTTAAACTTTGTATGGATTTTAATTAACTGTTAGTTCACTCACACTACATACAGCGAGTGAGCTATTCAGCAAGAATATTATTCATTATTTACTGTTGAAATCTGTTTTTAAATATGTTATAATAGCTTCGTGTAATTTATTGAAAGGCATTTAATATGAGAAAATTATCGGAATATATAGAGATCGGACGTGTAAACAACACTCACGGAATACACGGAGAGGTAAAGGTGGAAGTCTGGTGTGATGACATCGAAGAATTTCTGTCCTTAAAAACACTTTATAACGAAAGCGGCGAGCCTTTTAAAATTACGTCTTCAAGGCGTGCAGATAAAATAGCCGTCGTTAAATTTGACGGTTTTACAAACCCCGAGCAATGTGCAAAGCTTAAAGGAAAGTCCGTTTTTGCAAAAAGAGATGATCTTACACTTCCCGAGGGAAGATACTACATTTGCGATCTTATGGGACTTCCCGTATTCGACGTTGAAACAAACGAAAAGATCGGTGTCATATGCGACATACTCGAAAAGCCCGCTTCATTCGTATACACCGTAAAAACGGAAAACGGTGAATTTATGATACCCGACGTTGACGAATTTATAAAAAAAGTCGATATAAACGAAGGAATGTACATAAAGCTCATTCCCGGACTTATAGATTAAGGAAAATTTATGAGAATAGATATAATGACGCTTTTCCCCGAGGCACTTGACGCTTTTCTTTCCGAAAGCATCATAGGCCGTGCACGTGCTTCCGGTGCTGTTGAAATAAACTTTCACAACATCCGCGACTATTCTGAAGACAAGCACAGAAGAGTAGACGATACTCCATACGGCGGAGGGATGGGAATGCTTATGGCTGCCCCTCCGATATACAATTGCTTTTCGGCAATAACCAAGGGAAAAGAAGATGAAAAACGCTACGTCGTATATATGTCGCCCGGCGGTAAAACATTAAATCACGAAAAAGTAAAAGAGCTTGCGGGGTACGACAATCTTATTATTCTGTGCGGACATTACGAAGGAGTCGATCAAAGAATAATCGACGAGATAGTGAACGAGGAAATATCCATCGGTGACTACGTGCTTACAGGAGGCGAGCTTCCCGCGTGCGTTCTTACCGACTGCGTTTGCCGTCTTTTACCGGGCGTTCTTTCGGACAATGTTTGTTTTGAAGACGAAAGCTTCGCCACAGGTCTTCTTGAATATCCGCAATACACACGTCCGTACGAATACCACGGCGTAAAAGTTCCCGACGTGCTTATTTCGGGAAACCACGCGAAGATCGCAGAATACAGACACAGGGAAGCATACGAAAAAACAAAGCGTGTACGTCCCGATCTGCTTGAAGATAAAAAGGAACGATCATAAAATATGAAAAACACCAAAAAGAAGAAAAGCAGTAATTACGGTGTTATATTAAATTTGCTTTTCATACTATATTCTTTTTTTGCTAAAAATGCAAAAAACAGTCTTACAAACAAGTTTTTTATTTCTAACGAAAAGCCGACGGAAAAACAAAAAAACAGTTTTTTGATGACTTTTTTCAGTTCCGTCTTTCCGAAAGAAAAAGTGCTGAAAATACGGAGAAAAATTGCCGCCTTACTTTTAAAAGCACCGATTATACGAAGTAACGGTTCGTTTTTTGATGCGTTTATATCCTGCAGATGCAAAGACTACGGTGTATTTTTTCTTTCTTTCGGAATATACTCTCTTTTGGGTTGTATAGTCAGCATATACTTTTTCTCCGACATCACACCGACTGCGGCATCTTATATTGCGTGTGCCGTATCCGTCTTCATTTCATTTCCTTTACTGAAGGAAAAACGTTCTTTCGGATATTATGCAAACACATCTGCTATGGCGGGCTTTATTGTTTTCGACGTTCTCGGTGCACGAAAACACGAAATATATCCTGCAGAGGCAAAGCTTGCCCCTGCAGGTCTTGCACTCCTGCTCGGTATGGGCTTCGGGTTCATATCATTTATAATAACCCCGATAAAGATAGCTCTGCTTCTTTTATTTGTTTTTCTTTTGCTTTGGATACTTCACACTCCCGAAACAGGGGTGATCGTTTCTTGTCTTATACTCCCTTTTATGGATATAAAATACACCGTATTAATTTTATCCGTCACACTCATATCGTATATTTTTAAACTTTTACAGCTTAAACGCACGGTAAAATTCGGATATACGGATCTTTTTGTAACTATTCTTTCGATTATATTTATCACAGGTGTTCCCCGCAGTACAGGCGGTGACACAACGGCAAAGACAGCGTTTGTATACACTCTGTTCATCCTCTCGTTTTTCCTTGTCAAAAATCTTATATCGACATACGAGTGGATAAAAAGATTTTTTATGTCAAGTATATTTTCGCTTACAGGTGTGTCTTTCTATTCTTTGATACAGGTGCTTTCTTGTGAAAGCGACGGTATTGTTTCATCCGTTCTTTCATCGGCAAAGCACGGTGTAACTTCTGTATTTGATACCCCCGATGTACTTGCTATGTACATTCTTTCTTCTTTACCGTTGCTTTTCACAATGGCAAAGAAAAGTGTATCAGGAAACGAGAAAAGAACTTCACGTTTTATAGCCTTTGCAGGTGTGTGCGCGCTTTTTTTCACAGTTTCATACGGTGGATATTTCTCATTTTTCATTACTCTATTCATCGTTTTGCTTATGTACAGCAAAAAAACATTTGCATTTGCAATACTTTCCGTTTTACCCGTGTCGGCAATTACGGCAATAGTTTCACAAATTGAAGGCTTTTCGATATTTAATGCTTTTGCAAATTCAAGCTCCGTATCGTTTTCTGCAAAGGAGGCTTTTGCTGCCACCGTGTCGTATCCTCTCGGAGGAACGGGGCTTCAGGAACCGCAAAGTACGTTTACACCGTTTTATCTGTGCATTGCATCTCAACTCGGTATTCCCTGCCTTATCATATTTGCAGTAATTATTTTTGAATTTTACAAACACACATTTTCATCCGTTTATTCCGATAACGTGAATACAGTAAGTGCAAAATACTCGTATTTTGCATGTGCGCCCGCCGTCTCGGTAACGGCAATATTGATACTGGGCTTTGCATCATCAGCTCCAATGACTCTTGTAGGTCTTCTTCTTTTGTTTATGCATATCGGTTTTGGATTCGGCATTAACGAATACATCAGATGCGAAAACGCCTTACTTTCCGACTTAGGGAGGGAGGCTGAACTGAAATGAAAAAACACAGATTCAACATTTTTGATCTTGCAGTTATTGCTTCTCTTTTTCTGCTCTTTGCCACTTGTTTTTCAATCTATCACAAAACAGATGATACAAACTGTACGGTCAGTTATACGTTGACAGTTGACAACGCTGAGGAATATCTTGTAAATTCTTTAAAAGAGGGGGATGACATTTTCAGCGAAAGCGGCATATATATAGGGAAAATAACATCCGTTTCAAGTGAAATAAAAACAGAGAAAACAAAGGATGCAAACGGAAAATACGACAGCGTTGAATACAGCGGACTGTACACGTCAAAAATCACAGTACAGTCGCCCGCACTGTCAAACAAGAAAAGCATTACCGTAAACGGTGAAAAGATCGCTGTTGGTGCAATCTTGCCCTTTACAACAAACGCAACTGCTGCAAAGGGCATATGTACTGCCGTGAGCTTTGAATACTATGACGGAGGTGAACAACAATGAAAAAGAAGATCACATTCAACAAATACGACGTAATAATCATACTATTGGTTATTGCGTGCGTTCTCGGTATAATCTTCAGAGGCGCTGTATCAAGTGCCGTTACAAGTACCGTATATAATGACGATGCCAAAATCTATTTTGAAATAGAGGAAGCTGACAAAAGTGTACTTAAATCAATACAGGCAGGCGATAAATTCCGTTTTTCAAACGGCGGTTTATTCGGTACTCTTATGGAAGGGTACACATATGAAAATTCAAAGAAATACGTAACGAACGAAAGAGGTATCACAGAGCAAACTGTTCTTACAGAAAAGTACGACATCACAGGCTGTTTCACATCGGTCGGAAGATTTACGGACAACGGATTTTTGTCCTCCGGTAATAAAATATACGTAAATTCGTCTTTTGAGATAAGTTCCAAAAACACCGTATGTACCGTAAAAATAACGAAAATCGAGAACGTTTCACAGACAAACGCCGTACAATAATGGTAGATTATTCCTTATATTCTGCGAATAATCCCAAAAAAACTCAAAAAATTTCAAAATAATGCAAAATTACTATTGATTTTTTCGGAATAATTTGATATAATCTTTTAAAACGATATTTAATTTTGATACGCAATAACGTATCAACTGATAGGAGCGAAAGTTATGATATCTCGTGATATAACAATCCGTATTTGTGTAGGTCTTCACGCACGTCCTGCAACATTTTTCATTCAGAAAGCCAACTCTTACAAGTGTTCCATTTGGGTTGAGAAGGATGGCCGCCGCGTAAACGCAAAAAGCTTGCTCGGTGTTCTTTCCCTCGGCATCACAAAGGACTCCGTTATAACTCTTGTTGCTGACGGTGACGATGAAGTTGAAGCACTCAACGGTCTTGAAGAGCTTATCGAAAGCGGTCTTACTGACTGACAACTGATAGAGGTTTGAACTTATAGGCAAAAATCGTATTTTTACAGGTTCTGCAGGTGACTGCAGTTGATCCTTTTTGCGATTTTTGCCTTTTATTTTTACAAAGGAGGTCATATGAAAAATTCAAGAACAGAATATTTATCTGCTAAAGCGGCCTCCCTTCCGAAGCGTCCCGGCGTTTACATTATGAAGGATGCAGGCGGAAACGTCATATACGTCGGAAAATCAAAGGTTTTGAAAAACAGGGTGAGTCAATATTTCCACTCGACAAACCACGGCGTAAAAACCGACCGTATGGTGCGTTCGATACACGATTTCGACTACATCATATGTGACACGGAAATTGAAGCGCTGGCGCTTGAAAACAGTAAAATAAAGCAATTTGAACCTAAATATAACATAAAACTAAAGGACGATAAAAGCTATCCTTATATAGAGCTTACGAAAGAGGACTTTCCCCGTCTTGTGATAACGAGAAAACGCAAGAACAATGCAAGCGTTTATTTCGGCCCGTACTCAAGTGCACAGACGGCAAGAAAAATAATAAAGACCGTCGGAAGCATATACGGTATTCCTACGTGTAAAAAAGTTTTTCCCCGCGATATAGGCAAGTCCCGTCCGTGCCTTAACAGTCAGATAGGCAGATGTCTTGCGCCTTGTTCGGGAAAAATATCATCGGAAGAATACAAAAATCTCATCGACGGAATACAGACCGTACTGAGAGGCGATATATCAAACGCAAAGCGTATGCTTTTTGAAAAAATGGAAGCGGCAGCCGAAAATCTTGCCTTTGAAGCGGCGGCAAAATACCGTGACAGGATAAGTGCGCTTGAAACGCTTTACAAGCATCAGAAAGTAATAGCAGAGCCTGATGCAGACTACGACATAATCGGAATATACAGAGGAGAACCCGTCAGCGTTTTATCCTTCTTCTACGTCAGAGGCGGCATAATATCCGACACGGAAAACTTCAATATTGGCTCTTACGCAATAGACGGTGACGAGGAAATAGAAGCCTTCATTTGCCGTATATACGAAAAGAGAGGATATATTCCTCATACAGTATTGATATCCCCGGACGTTTTTTCAAGCCCTTCCGACTCTTTGAAAGAATGTCTTTCTTCCCTGCGCTGTTCATCAGTCGATACGGTATATCCGCAAAAGGGCAAGAAAAAAGAGCTGTGCCGACTCGTTTGTGATAACGCGCGCCAGCACGCTTTACAGTACGAAATGGAAGCGGTAAAGAACGACCGTGTTCTTGTTGACCTTGCAAACGCACTCGCCTTACAGGTGTTTCCCGAGCGCATAGAAGCATACGATATTTCAAACTACGGCAATGACAACATAACAGCGGGAATGATCGTATGCGAAAACGGTTCACTTAAAAAAAGCGGATACAGAGTGTTCAATATAAGATCGACGGACGCCCAGGACGATTATGCTTCCATGACGGAGGCACTTCAAAGAAGACTTAAAAACTACGAAGAAAAAACACAGGGCTTTGAAAAACTGCCCGACCTTATTTTGCTTGACGGCGGAGATACACACGTAAACACGGTAAAGCGTTTGTTTTCAGAGCTTGGATACGAAATACCCGTCTTCGGTATGGTTAAGGACGAATACCACAAAACAAGAGCGCTTACAAACGGATACGAAGAAATATCCCTTTCAAGAACGGATGCACTGTTCGTCTTTTTATACAAGCTTCAGGAAGAAGTACACCGCTTCACGATAGGCAAAATGAAAAGTGCAAAGAGAAAAACGCTCAAGACCTCATACCTTACGGCAATTAAGGGAGTGGGTGAGAAAAAAGCACTTCTTTTGCTTGAAGCGTTTGAAACGCTTGAAAACTTAAAAAAAGCATCAGTTGAGGAAATATCAAACGTAAAAGGAATAGATACCTCTTTGGCACAAAAGGTATACGAGTTTTTCAGAAAGGACGACGAGGATGAAAAACTTTGATACACTCAATCCCGTAACCGTCCTTTTCTTCTATATATTCGCTGTATGTATTCCTATGTTTTCGCTTAATCCCGTTACAGCCTCTGT